>CALBPU010000178.1 GCA_937899395.1 uncultured Fretibacterium sp. | reverse complement strand
TAAACAGAATAAATAATGTGTGGACTGACGCAATATTAATAAAGCTGAACAAATAAAAAACTCATCAGTTTTGAACCAGAATAAATCTTGAAATGCTTGCTAATACTTAATTTATCTAAGATAAGCTCCTCCGAAATATTCAGAGGAGGCTCAAAACTATAAACTTAATTATTGTTCAATACAGATTTTTTGAAATCATTGACTTTGTCGATGCTCATGCCGTTTGAACGCATGAAATCAATAGCAACGTGGAGCGTTTCAACGCGTCCTTGTAAACGTCCCCGATTTTCTCCAACTCGTATGCCTTGTCTTATTGCCTGATTATAAAAATGCTCTCCTATCCAATTCATTTCACTCATGTCGTCTTGCTGATTCAGTCTCAGAGAAATTTCTGAATCGAAATTTCGGAAGTAGCTCCCGAAATTGTCAATCCGTTCACTGCTGATCCCATGAGAGCGCATAAAATCTACAGCAGCATTGAGCGTTTCAGAACGTCCTTTCAAACGTCCACGATTTTCGCCAATGGTTAAGCCCTTGCTCAGTGCCTGATCGTAAAAATGCTCTTCGATCCAAGTCATTTCGCTAATGTCGTTCATGCTGTCTTTCCTTGCGTTATTTCCTCGGGAAAAATTTTGAGTTAAGATTTCGAAATCAGATTTTTGAAACTATTGATTTGCTCGCTGGTAATTCCATGAGAGCGCATGAAATCGATAGCTACGTTCATAGTTCGTTCCTTGCCTACTGAAATTCCCTCATTACGTCCCTCAGAACGTCCCCTATCAAGAGCCTGATTATAGAAATGCTCTTCAATCCAGGTCATTTCGTTCATATCGTCTTCTCCTCCCAGTTTTTTTAATTCATTAAAAAATTGCTCCCTCAGCTCTTCGTCCTCGAGATTGATTAAGCGGCTGACGAAAACAATGATGCCAGCGCGTTCTTTTGCGTTCAGTCCACGCGAGTATAAATTTCTTGAAATCTTCAAAAGGTATTCAAGTTTGATTGTCTGATTCTCACTGCTCATGTAGTCGCTGTATTTTTTCGCGGCGTATATGAAGCTGTCAAACGGATTATCGCTGTTCAGAAGTTTATCATCGTTTTGATCATAAACTTCAAACAGATTGTACTTATAAAGAAGTTTTGTCCCGTACTCGCTGAACTCAAATTTTCCCGGTGTTTCATTCGACGGTCTTTTATCCGTTAAAATCGCAAGAGCTACGGGCATATGTCGGTAGTGAGCGAAAACCAGACAGCAATATAACATCATGCGATAAGAGATATCTTCGCCACCTTTTCCTTGAACTTCGATATGAAGCAAAATCCATTGACTTTTTCCCGATTTCAACGGTAATTCTACCAAAGAATCGATGAATTTTGCGGAATTATGCTCCTCGGCTAATGTAACTTGTATCGTATCTTGAAGTTCCTTATCTAAAAATTTAACTTTCTGCGAAAAATCCACATCATTGTAGAGTTGCAGCATAGTCCGCTTTAACAGCAATGGAAGATAGCGTTTAATTGCATCCTTCCAAATGCCATCTTTATCAACAGCTTCCAACAAAATCACCTCGCTTTTTATAAATATAATTATACTCTTTCGCATTTTCAATGGCGGATTCGATTTGACACAAAACGCCGATTTGAAGATTTGTTTACAGACACAGAGACCACGACCAAAACTCATAATTCTGTAAACTTCTCTTCAAAGTAAACAAATCGATGTCTTTTTGCCGAATCGTGTGAATAGATCTTTTCTTTAAAAATTCTAATTTATCTAATAGAATTTTTAGAGTTTCTATAATTTTTTAACATATATAGTAAAAACACTTAATTATTGATATAATAGAAATTATGAGTTATGATGAAAAATATAGAAAAAGGACATTAGAATATCGTCAAGAAGGTCATTCGTTAGCTCAAACGAGCAAGGTCTTTAAGGTTGCCATAAATACCATCAGAAACTGGGAAAAACAACTTAAAACTGAAGGACATTTACAAAAACATACTTTTGTAAGAGCATTCAAAAAGATTGATCCTGAAAAATTACAAGCCTACGTTAAGGAACATCCTGACGCTTATTTGCGTGAAATTGCAAGTACGTTTCAATGTTGTCAGACAGCAATACGGAAAGCATTGAAGCGTCTCAAAATCACGCGAAAAAAAAACACGCGCTATTATGAGCAAGATGCTGAAAAAGTAAGAGAATATCTTGAAAAGATTAAAGATGTTCCTCAAGAAAAAATAATTTATATAGATGAAACTGGAATAGATAAATTTTTATATCGTAAATATGCTCGAGCCCCTAAAGGAGAAAAAATTTATGAAAAAGTCAGAGGTAATAAATTTGAACGAACCAATATTGTAGCAGCACAAGCCGGGAATGAAATTATAGCACCGCTTCAATATAAAGGAATGATGCACTCGCAATTTTTTGAAGCGTGGTTTGAAAAACATCTGATCCCAAAGTTAACCCAAGGGTCAGTAATTGTAATGGATAATGCATCATTTCATCGCAAAAAACGTCTTTATGAACTGGCGGAAGAATATGACGTTAAAATTATTTTTTTGCCACCGTATAGTCCTGAACTAAATCCGATAGAACATTTTTGGCATTGGCTAAAGAAAAAGATATGCGATTTACTAAAATTTTCACAAAATCTTGATGAAGTTATCTATAGCATTTTTCAAGTGTTTTGACTATAAAAGTTTCTTTTGAGGAGTGTCCCAAATTATAAAATCAAGGAAATAATCTAATGATAACAAGGGCTAAACATGGAGATGTAGTTAAAGTAAGACACGCTTTATATGTTCATTGCGGCGTTTATGTTGAAACACCTGACGATCCGCGTATTATTCACTACACAGGAGAAAACGGTTCGCAGGATTTCAGAGGAATGATTCGTGAAACACCAATAAGCGTTTTCCTCAATGGAGAAACAAAGTATAGCGTGTGTGAATTTGACCCGAAAAAATACAAAACTATATATTCAGGCGAAGAAACAGTCAAAAGGGCTAAAAGCAAACTTGGAGAACGCAATTATAACATTATCACAAATAACTGTGAACACTTCGCTGTATGGTGTAAAACAGGTGAAGAAAAATGTTTTCAGCTTAGAGATTTATTTCAGAGTTTACCTCACAACTTGTTTTGGAAGCTACGCCAAACTTATGGACGAGGGCATTGAGTCCGCAAAAGAACGAATGATTGAAAATGCAAAGGCTTTAGGAGCAGACGGTGTTTACGCGGTAAGCATCGCTACTCCGCAAGTCGCCAGCGGTGCTGCTGAAATAATCATGTATGGCACGGCGTTCAAATATGTGAATTAAAAAATTTTCGGGGAAAAGTAAAACACGCTTAAAGTAACGCAGTATTTTGATATATTTCTCTTAAAGATTTATTTTTAACTTGAAGTCGGTTTGTCAAAAACATTGATAAAACTGATTTCTTGTTTTACTCAATCGAATAAATCGAATTTTTTATAAAGGAGAGAATTTTTTATGGACGAAGAAAATTCCAACGTCAGCAATCAGGACGTTGTTGAAAACGAAGAGGACGAACGCGCACGGACGATTTCAGTCTATCAGAAAGATTGGGACGCTGAAAAAATCTTTGAGCATAAACCTTTGCGGAAAATCTTATTCACAGCTTCAATGAGCGCAGGGAAATCAATGTTAATTAATTCGATAATCGGCAAAAAGATTACCCTAACCCGAAGCACTGCCGCAACGGGAAGAGTTCATTACATTTACAATAAACCTTTTGAAGACGGTTTCACTGCAAAATGGGAAGAGAACGGAAATCCCAGCCTGAACGCTTACGAAGAAGAACTCATGAATGAGAACGGCAATAACGGCGTTCGAGTTTGGACTTATTTCAGGTCATTTTTATCGGATAAATTCCGCTGGTGCTTGATTGACACGCCGGGCATAAATTTTTCTCAGAACTCCGAACACTCGGAAATCACGCGCCAAGCCATCGAAAAAGAATCGTGGGATTATTTGATTTATGTAGTAAATGGCGAACAAATGGGGACAACTGACGACAGACAACATCTCGAATATATTTTTAATCATGCTCCCGAAAACAAAGTTATCTTCATGTTGAATAAATTGGACAGTTACAGCCCCAAAGACGATTCAATTCCCGACGCAGTTGTAAAATTGCGCGATGAACTTGAAAAAATCGGCTTCAAAAATCCCGTGATATGTCCTATTTCGGCTTATACAGCCATGCTTGCGAAAAAATATATTTTCAAATTTGAGTTTAATCCCGATGAAAAGGACGACCTTGAACTCCTGCGCCGTAAATTCATGAAAGCTGATTATGACCTTTCAGCCTATTCAAAATTTTTGACGGACGAAGACAGGGCGCAACGTTTTGATATTATGAAAAAAATTTCAGAGAAAGAAAATCAGATAGCCGCAGACTGTTATAAACTACTTGCTAACAGCGGACTATTGGGATTTGAAAAAATTTTATCGACAGGGGTAATTTGTTAATGTCAAAAAAAGATTTGCACGAAAAAATCAATTCTGAACCTATGGCAAGAATAGGATTTGATGATGGTTGTGCGCCGATAGGTTCAGCTCCAATAGGTATGTTTGGCGTAATCAAAGACGTTCTAAAAATGTGGTGGAAATACTCAGTTGCGAAAGAGGAAATTTAATCATGGTAGAAGTTTTTATCAAGTACAACCCGTACAAACTCGAAACGGACGTTAAAATCAATGGCAGAGATGTCTGTGAAGACAGCCGTCTCTTAACAAAAGAAAAGCGTTTGCAGGAATGGATTGAGGAATTGCCCGATATCCTCAAAGACGAATGCAACGACACAAATTACCGCGTTGTATTCAAGGGCATTTCGCCTGACTTTGAAGATTTGCAATTCATTGCAAACAGCGCAAAGAATGACGATCTTAACATCTCCTGCGAACACAAGCCCGTAACTGAAACGGGAGATAAAATACCCGAAATTGAAAAAATTTTCGAGGACATTCAAAAAGGTCCGTTTGATGAACTCAGACAGTCTGATTTAATCAATGCTTTTGAAAATGTAAAAAACAGCGACTTTCACGTCGATGTCATAGCAACAATGAGCGCGGGGAAATCCACTTTAATAAACGCTTTACTTGCCCATAAACTTATGCCCTCAAAACAGGCGGCTTGCACGGCAAAAATAGCTGAAATTAAAGACATGGATGAATTAGGTGATGTCTTCAATGCCGATGTTTACGACAAAAACGGCGAGCGTCTCGAACATCTTGAAAATTTGACCTATGAAGACATGAAAAGGCTCAATGACATCGAAGATGTTTCCAAAATAAAAATTGAGGGCGATATTCCTTTTGTTTCTTCTGAGGATATTTCGCTCGTGCTTGTTGACACGCCCGGTCCTAATAATTCACGCAACGAAGAACATAAGATTGCAACTTACGAAATGATTGGGCAGTCATCGAAAACCCTCGTGCTTTATGTTCTGAATGGCACACAGCTTGAAACTAATGACGACAGCAATTTACTTGATGACATTGCTAAAAGCATGAGTGTCGGCGGAAAACAGTCAAAAGACCGTTTTATTTTTGTTGTTAATAAACTCGATAATTTCAAAAAGGGCGAAGACAGCGTAGAAAATGCGCTCAAAGATGTTAAAGATTACCTTGAGAAAAAGGGGATAAAAGACCCTAAGATTTTCCCTGCTTCGGCTTTGACCGCTCTCAACATCAGAACTATTCTCAAAAACGTGGATTTAAGAAGTTTTGACCCTAATAGTGCTGATGACGAAATTTACGATACTGTTGGCGATGTGCGTAAACTCAATCGTAATGATGACAAGCACCTCGAAAAATATGCTCCGTTAATTCCAAGTCTTAAAAGTGAAATTGACGGCATTTTGGCAAAGGCAAAAAGCGAGAATGATTCCAAAACGGAAGCCCTTGTTCACTCAGGTATTTGTTCGATTGAAGCAGCTATCAGATTGTACGTTGAAAAATACGCAAAGACGGCAAAAATTAAAAACATTGTCGATACTTTCAACAAAAAATTGGAAACCGCAGAAACCATTGAAAAGCTCAACAAAGAAATCGCGTCTAATAAAGAATTTGCCGATAAAATTCAACAGCAAATCAGCCTTATTCAGCGTGAACTTGAAAGCGGAGAGAATGCGCGGAAATTTGAGCAGGAAATTTCAAAAATCAATTACAAAGATGAGATTTCTAATGTCATCAAAGACATAGAAAGAGAATTTCAAACTGAAGAAACAAACAAACTCAGAAGCGAGGAGTTCCAAACAAAGTTTAATAAGCAACAGGCCGAAAATGCTTGTGAAGAGCTCAAAAAATTCGCCAAAGATTTAGAAGCAAAGACTGTGGTTAAACTTGAAAGCGTTATTTCCGAGTACGTTCAGAAAAACGCACAGGATCTTCTTGCGCAATACAAACAAAAACTCGAGAATTTAACAGGCGAACTCAAAACCACTGACAAAATCGACTTAAAACCATTGAAAATTATGGCAGGAAATCTCGACATAAGCGTTGAGGACTTAATTGAAAATGAGAACCTCATCAAAACGGAAACAGTAACAGTGGAGCGTCGGAAAGTTAATACCGAAAAAGCGTGGTACAAACCTTGGACGTGGTTTCAAGATGATATAGTGAAAGTTATGAAGCGCGAAAACAGAGAGTACATCGACGGCAAAGAACTCTCGGAAAAATTTTTAGCACCATTTGAGGATCATTTCATCAATAAGAATATCAAATCTGCCGAGGAATACGCTACTGAGCAAGCTAAAACCGTTCAAGAGGCTTTCAAAAAAGAGTTTAAGAAACTTGATGAGGTTTTGAAAAACAAACTCAATGAGCTTTCTCAAAGAACTCAGGATCGCGATAACACAGACAAAGCGATTGAAGAATCCGAAAAGCGGCTTCAGTGGCTTAAAGATATTCGCGGAAGAATTGACGCTATTTTGGAAATTTAACAAGGAGGTTTATTTATGCCTGTAACTTCATATTTCAAAAAAGCAGTTCAGGAAAAAAACGTCAATCGTGTCCGAATAATGATGAAAAACAGCTTAGTCCGCGACCCGTCATTTGAGGAATTTGACGAAATGAGCCGCGAAGCTGAAAAAGTTTTTGGCTCAAGCACTCTTTACGATAGGCACGATGGAGAAATTTTCAGCACTGATAAATCGGACTGGAACAAAACTTACATGAATAATCAGCTTGTTGATTTGATGTCAAATTTTTCACGTGAACGCATTAAACATCTTAAAGCCGTTTGCAGTTTCATCTATGCTGACGAAATCAGAAACTTGAAACAATCTCAAATGGCAACGGGAGAACACAAACCGCGCCGTGAAAAAAACAATAATTCGTTTGGTTGGATTATGATTGCACTTGCAATAATAGTCCTGATTATTTTCATAATCACAAAGCATTTTTAAGAAAGGAGATAAAAAATGAGTGATACAAATTTGTCGGGTCAGAATCATCCGAAATCTGACTCTCAGACAGAGAAAAAGCTGAACGAGCAGAAAGAACTCGAATCGCAGAAAGAATTTTTTGAACAGTTAAATTCAGCCTTATTAATGGTTGATGACGTTGTTTCAAAGAATTATTTGGTGGGTCTTAATCAGCTTGAAGTTATTCCGTTCTCTTCAGAAACTGATATTAGCCGTGATTTAAGGCTTTTCAAGATTACTGAAATGGCTTATGAGAAAGACGAGTTCGCCTCTCATAAATTTGCTACGGCTTTTAATGCGTTATCGTCGATAAATTGCGCCGTCTTTTTGATAATCAAGAGTGACGGACAAAGCACTTCTTTCTATTTGGGAGTGCGTTCAAACGATACAATTCACGGAATACCGTCAATAAAAAATACGCTTAAAAAAGCACTAATCGGACAGTTTCCCGGAATTAAAATCAATGATGATTATACTAATGATGAAATACAAAAATTAATCTCAAGCATTGAAACGCACGGGATATGCGCCGTTTCGTGTGTCGGCAACAGGAGAGACAGTGAAAATAAATTAAATTCGGCTTTTGTTCAGGGGCTTGAAAAATTCGCTTTGTCAATGCAGGGAGAAAAATACACGGCTGTAATTTTAGCTAACAGCAATTCCAGCGAACAGATAATAAAAATTCGCAATGATTACGAAACTATTTACAGTAACCTTTCGATGTTTGCCTCGAAACAGATTAGCAATGCCGTAAATACTTCGATGAGCTTTTCAGAGGCACTGTCTCAAAGCGAGACTCATGGGACAACTACTACGACAGGATCATCAATTACGACAGGCCGCTCTACTTCAAAAACTGATGGGACAAATGAGGGGACTTCAGAAAAATCAGCTTTGGGAAAAGCATTTTTAGTGGGGGGAGCCGCGTTAGGAGCTGCAGCAGTTGCATTTCCGGCGATAGCACCAGTTGCACTCGCTGTCGCAGCATTAAGTGGCCTCACTGCGACAGAAACAAGAGGGACAAATTCATCTACTTCTGAAAGCAGCAATGCATCTAACACCATTAACAGCAGTAACGCGGTTAATGAAAGCAAGGGCGAAACCCAAACGCTGACAGAGAGTAATCAGAGCGGAAAATCTCATACTGTTACATTTACGCAAACAGACAAAAAAATCACTGACCTCCTTGAAA
>CALBPU010000177.1 GCA_937899395.1 uncultured Fretibacterium sp. | reverse complement strand
TGGACAATGCTTCTTTTCATCGAAAAAAACATCTTTATGAACTTGCGGAACAACATAACGTAAAAATCATTTTTTTACCGCCGTATAGCCCAGAATTAAATTTAATAGAACATTTTTGGTATTGGCTAAAAAGAAAAGTATCTGATTATGTTCCCTTCTGTAAGAATTTAGATGAAGCAATTTCTATAGCTTTTGAAGTTTGGTGACTATAACTCCTCAATCGCTCCGGTAATATCATAGCCAACTTGCCACCTCGGACTTCCAAGCGATATTCGCACTGCCGTGTAGTTACCGCTTTTCAGTTCCGGATTTGAAAATCTGCTCGTATATATCAAATTCTTCACTCCTAATACTTTTTATAGCAATAGGGTGCTAATAGTCTAAAATTCGTAATGCCTTTATAAGAATTTTCAACGCTACCATTTTAACACCCTAAATGTGTACGATCAATGACAACATTATGACACAAGTTCATACTGTTCGATTTCGGGATTCTTCGCTTGTAGCCACGATCCAAGGGCTATCAGCAATGTCTCAATATGACACAAAGGAACAGAATCAAACTCTACGCCTGCCTCAATCATAGCGTTTATAACAGCTGCGAATACACTTCCTTGACCACTCATGCGAGTTCTAGCTACCGTCATTCGTTCACCGTGGTCGCTGAAACTCTCGAATAAAACATGCGCTAATGCGTTGCCTGCGCTCGTTGATTTGCCGATTGTGAGCTTGGCAAGCGTAATCACGTAGCCGTTTTTTGTCTGAGCAAGAAGTTCGTATCGCTCCGTAATGGCCACATAACTCGGTAACGGGTTTGGCTGCTCAAAAGGTCGAGGATTATAATTTTTAATCATAAAAATTTATCCTCCTTAAAAAGCTGGAGCTAAACCCTAGTCCAGTAGAGTCTTTTTATATCGGGCTCGTACGCCCTGTGAGGTTGTCTCGGCTCATAAACCTCACCCGTGTCCAAGTCCACACTTGCAAAAAACTCTCTGTCCTTATCGTTTATCATCCAATTATCCCATGTTAGTTCTTTACATTCGTCCATCGTAAGCTGATACTCGATAGCCCAGATGTCGGCTGCGTCTATGAGCATATTTTGTAAGGTGTCCAGCTCATCGTCATCAGTCTTGCCAATGTTATCTGCAAGTATTTCGGCTTGTCTTGCTATAAATGCCATTTCAAGCCAGTCTTCGTCAGCCTCAAACACACAGCTGGGTATTTCAGGGAGTTTGCAGTTATCCTTGATGTACTCCGCTAAAAACTCAAGCGCTTCTTTTTGGTTCATTTTTGCCATTTTTTTTATAAAGTTCTTTCATTATTTTTTTGCTCCTTAAAAATGGGTATCTTAATACCCATACACATCTCTGCTAGTCTTGCTAGCACAGCCATCCGCAAACTCTCGCAGTACATCTGCTTCTTCATCTTCCAGCGTATCAGCTCATATGCCTTCTCAGCTACTGCATGGTACAGCTCTGGTGTCTGATAGCCGATGTCTGGCTCTGGGTCTTCAGTCTGTCCTAAGACCCACTCAAACATTTTAGATTCGAGTTCATGGTACGCATCCTTGAAATTCGCTTCTGTCTCATCATAGGCTCTTTTGGCATCTGCACAATCTCCATAGCTGGCTCTTGTCAGTTCTTCAAGTGCTTTTTCAGTTTCAGCTTTAAGAGCCTTCAATTCCTTGACTTCTTTTATAAACATTGTATAATCCCCTTTATAATAAATTTTATGAGCTAACTCAATCATGACTTTCTGGTAAATCAAGCTCAAATTTTTTTAACTCTTTCTCCTTTTCGGAGATAGTTTCTGCCTCCCAAGGCGAAAAGTACTCTATCACAGCTTTGATAGAATCTACATCCACTCCGTAGGCATCTGCTACATCCCGCCAACTCTCATAAGACCCTGTGTAAATGCGAGCGTCATCCCAGCTTTGAAGACCCGCATGAATTTCCCAGCCGGGAGCAAGCAAAATTGTATAGTAGGTGTTTGACCAAATGCCATTCTTTACAAACTTCGTATTTTTCACAGCACAGACTTTGGAAACTGCTTGTCCCTTAAAAGGGACTGCCTTACCGTCTTTTGTAAAAAATAGATAGGGTTCCCGTTTTCTTTTTCCTATCTGCTTATTCCAGATCGTTGTCTTTGGTATTAATCAATTCATACTGTCCAGCAACCATTGTTTTCCTCACTGGTAGTTAGCCTAATGACATACATTATTCAAACAACTCCTTTAATATTAAATTGGCAAAAATTTCACCGTGTCAGTTTTTTTGTTTATAGGCAACTTCAGCTAATAGTCTTATCCGCTAACTGTTCCTTGTAATGTGTGGTCTTTTTTTTCGCGTAATCTTCCTTTGTAACGCTTTACGGATTGCCGTCGGACAACACTTAAAAACATCGGCAATTTCTCTCAAATAAGCGTCAGGATTGTTTTTTACATACATACGCAATTTTTCAGGGTCAATCTTCTTAAACGGCCGTTTTATTTCATGATTTGCTAATGAACCTTCCTCCCTCAACCGTTTTTCCCAATTACGAATTGTTGTTATATCGACCTTGAACACTTTGCTTGTCTGCTCTAATGTATGACCTTCTCTACGATATGCTAACGTCCTTACTCTGTATTTTTCTGGATAACTCATGTATTTTTTTAACATGAATTTTCAAGTGCTTTAACTATAAAAACACTTAAAAAGTAACAGACCCCTCTGTCAGTTTCACTGACATCTCCCCTAACTTAGGGAGACTTGCCATCCTTGATAAGGGACGGAGGGTCGTTTTGGCGGTGGAGGGGTTGAATTTTTCAAGTGCTTTCACTATAACGTACTGTGATGGAGGGATTCTCTACGCAAGCAAAGCCGTTACGAGAGCAGGAATTTTTTCGTAATCCTCTTCAGTCGGAACCCACATTGATTTTATGTTTTCATCAACGACATTGAAGCCTGAATCTTTAAGTTTCTCCTGCAAAATTTTCACGCTTTCACCGCTCCAACCGTAGCAACCAAATGCAGCAGCCTTTTTATTCTTGAACTTCAACTGCTTAGCAAACTCAATTAAACCTGCAACACTCGATAATATACTGTTGCTAACTGTCGGAGAACCCAAAGCTATTGCCTTTGACTTAAATATTTCGGTCATAATTTCGTTTTTGTCAGCTTTAGCAATGTTGAAAACTTTTACAACTGTTTCAGGATTTTGTTTTGCGGCTTCGGAAGCTATTGCATGAGCAATTTTTGTTGTACCTTCCCACATCGTATCATAAATTATTGTAACCTGATTTTCCTGATAAGCATTTGCCCATTCGGAATATTTTTTCACAATCTGTAAAGGATTATCTCGCCATATCGCACCGTGAGACGGAGCAATAATATCAATCGAAAGATTTAATTTTCCGATTTCCTCAAGTTTTTTCGTTAAAATTGCCGCAAAAGGATTCAAGATGTTCGCAAAATATTTCATAGCTTCTTTGTTTAAGAGACATTGATTCGCTTTATCATTGAACAATTCTTCAACAGCGTAATGCTGACCGAAAGCGTCATTTGAGAATAAAATATTGTCGCCTGTCATGTATGTAGCCATTGAATCAGGCCAATGAAGCATTCTCATTTCAACGAAAATTAATTTTTTACCGTTGCCGATGTCCAAAGTGTCGCCGGTTTTAACAACATTAAAATTCCAACCTTGTTTTCTGTATTGTCCTTCTATACTTTTAACAGCGTTTGCCGTGCAGTATATAGGAGTGTCAGGGATTTCCGCCATTAATGCAGTAAGTGAACCTGAATGATCACATTCTCCGTGATTAGCGATTATTGCGTCAATCTTTTTGAGATCAATTTCTTTTTTCAGGTTTTCAACAAAATTAAATCTGTGAGGTGTCCAAACTGTATCAACAAGAATATTTTTGCCCTCTTCGATTAAATAAGCGTTCTGGCTTGAACCGTTCATGATTGAATAATCATCACCGTGAAATTTCTCAAGTTCCCAATCAATATAACCGACCCAACTGACATTATTTTTGATATGCCTTCTCATTATTATGTCCTCCTTAAAAACATTTTTTCTTTCGTTCTTTTTTACATTGTTCAATTTTTCCGCAACGATAACAAAGTTCATTATCGCAAATTCCGTTATTTGTAAAATAAGACTTGATATTATTGACTGTGGTTTCAGCAATATTATTTAACGCTTCTTCCGTCAAAAATGCCTGATGTGATGTTACAATTACATTAGGCATCGAAATAAGACGTGATAAAATTTCATCGTTCAATATATGACCCGAACGATCCTCAAAGAAAATATCCGCCTCTTCTTCATAAACATCAAGACATGCAGCACCGATTATTCTATCTTTAATCCCTTGCAACAGTGCTTCAGCGTCAATCAATCCGCCTCTTGAAGTATTTACAATAACAACACCTTTTTTCATTTTATCAATAGCGTTTTTATTTATTAAGTGTCGTGTTTCATCAGTTAAAGGGCAATGTAATGAAATAATATCGCTATCCTTGAAAATATTATCAAGAGAAACATAATTAATATTGCTGTTATTTGCAGGAAATTTATCGTAAGCTAAAGCATTCATGCCTAAGCCTTTACAAATATTAGCGAATATCGTTCCTATTTTACCTGTTCCGATTATACCAACAGTTTTTCCGTGTAAATCAAAACCTGTTAATCCGTTTAGTGAAAAATTAAAATCTCTTGTTCGATTGTATGCTTTATGAATGCGCCTTACTGAAGTGAGTAAAAGTGCCATAGCATGTTCTGCAACAGAATAAGGTGAATATGCAGGAACATGTACAACATGAATTTTTCCAAATGCTGCCCGTACATCTACGTTGTTATAACCTGCTGAACGTAACGCAATTAATTTTATTCCGTTATCATAGAGATTTTGTATTACATCGCTGTTTACATTATCATTAACAAAAACACAAACAACATCACATTCTTTTGCTAATGCGGCCGTATTCTCATTCAATTTCGTTTCAAGGAATTTGAACTGTATGTCATTTAATTTTCCGTAATATTCAAAAGACGGAATGTCATACGCTTTTGTATCGTAAAACGCAACTTTTATCATTAAATTCAGAACCTCGATTTTTTGTTGGTTTTTATTCAAGAGTTAGTAGCAATGCCATTTGAATTTTCTGTTTGCTTTAACAAAATGTTTTCCGTTTTTTGCGAATTTGAAATTTTCTCCGTTTTTCAATATTTGTTTCAAAATAATTCCTTTCTTTAATATTATTTCAGTATATACACTGCCTGTAATTGTTCTCATGCTTACAGGGACGTTTATAGGCGTAATAAAACAAACATTCAGCTTCATGTAAACATTTTTGCTCATCAATCGTCCGTATCAAGTACAGATTTTGAGACAGTGCAGCCTGCAACGAGCTTATTATATTATAGTGAAAGCGCTTGAAAATTTCAAACCCTTCCGCCGTTTCACGGTCTCCCTTCTAGGCAAGCCTTTTTTTCATTCCTATTATCAATGTTCTTTATATATTGTTTGTAAAAGTTTAACAAAATTCAAAACGCTTTTTCTTTGTTCGCTTGCATGAGTACATAAGACACATGAAACAGTTTCAGGACAATCAAATGGTATCCACGCAAATTCATTATAATGATCATTGAGAAATCCCGGTGCAAGACATATTCCTTTATGTGTTGCAATATTTATTAAAGTTGTTTCGTAATCGTTGCTATTAAAATATGGGATATTCAGATTTTCGATAACTCTTTGCTGTACTGCTCGAAGTTCAGGAGGCGAACCTCCTCCGACCATTAACGTTCTGTTTTTCAGATCCTCAATTTTTATAATTTCCTTTTGAGCAAGCGTATCAGATTTTTCCGTTATGAGATAAATTTTGCTTTCAAAGAGATTATGAATTTCTATATCAGGTATCCTTTTAACATCAACTTCCATTGAGAACAAAATGTCTTCTTCACCCTTTAGAAATGATGACGGATCTGATAACGGCAAGAAATGCGGTGTAACAGATATTCCCTTATTTTTAGTTTCAAATGCTGTGATAGCTTTCGGCAAAAAATATAAAGCTGATCTCATAGGAAGCCCGATTGATATATTTGTCTGATAACGCGAGCTGAAATTTTGTCCTTGTTCAATAGCTCGTTTGAGTTCTGTTTTTATGTTGCGAAGTGTCGTACAAAATTGTTCTCCCGCAGGTGTTAAAACAGCTCCTCTGACTGAACGTTCAAATAATCTAAAACCTATTTCATCTTCAACGAGTTTAATTTGGTATGTTAAAGCAGGCTGAGATATGAATAAATTTTCGGCAGCTCTGTTGAAATTTTTCGTCTTAGCTATTTCAAGAACATAATCAATTTGTTTTGTGTTCATTGTCTCACCATTGATAAAAATTTTTAATCGCTGATTTAATTTTTCTATTTGATTATTATATCATCAAGAATAAAATATATTCAGTTTGAAAAAAATATTAATTTTGAAGGAGAAATTTTTTATGAAATATGTAAAACTTGGCAACAGCGGTGTAGATGTTTCGAGAATTTGTTTAGGCATGATGAGTTTTGGCAAGCCCGGTTCAGAAAACGGTGTGTTCCCATGGGCAATGGAATTTGAGGACGCAAAACCGTTATTCAAAAAAGCAATCGAACTTGGAATTAATTTTTTCGATACAGCTAATGTTTATCAGCTTGGTACCAGTGAAGAAATTACAGGAAAGTTAATTCGTGAATTTAATCTTAATCGCGATGAAATAGTCGTTGCTACAAAAGTTAATTTTGAGATGAGAGCAGGCAAACCGAACGGAGCAGGTTTATCACGCAAAAATATTATGGCCGAAATCAATCACAGCTTAAAACGTCTCGGCCTAGATTATGTTGATTTGTATCAAATTCACAGGCTCGATGCTTTTACACCTATGGAAGAAATTATGGAAGCGTTACACGATGTAGTTAAAAGTGGAAAGGCTCGTTATATCGGAGCTTGCACAATGGACGCATGGCAATTTGAGAGGCTTCAAAATATTGCAGAGCGTAATGGCTGGACGAAATTTATAACAATGCAAAATCAATATAACTTGATTTATCGTGAAGAAGAACACGAAATGATGCCGTTATGTCTTGACAGAAAAGTCGGCGTTAATCCTTGGAGCCCTCTTGCAGGCGGTCGTTGTGCTCATACTTGGGGAACTCAGACAGCAAGAACGAAAATTGATGCAGTATCTCCTATGGTCTGGACTGAAAAGACTGCTGAACAAGACAAGGCCGTCGTTGATAATCTTGAAAAGATCGCAAAAGAGAACGGACGTTCAATGGCTCAAGAAGCTCTTGCATGGATGTTAAGCAAGCCGTTTATCTGCTCACCTGTCGTCGGAACTACGAGCGTTAAACATGTTGAAGAAGCAGCTTCGGCAGTTGATATTAAACTCACTGATGACGAAATAGCAGCTCTTGAAGCTCCTTATATTGCTCACACAAAGCAGCACGCATTTTAATAGAGACAATTATGAGCGTATTTGAGAATTTAAGAAACGGAAAATCTTATGACATCAGAGACGAGCAATATTTGAAAGAGACTCACGGCGAAATGGATCGTTGCCGTCATCTCTGTTGGAAAATTAACAACATCGATCCAAATGATATATTTACTCAATTTAACTAGGTGATAAATTATGAAAAATAAAGATGTAGTTGTGCTTTTAGGAACAGGCTCAATCGGTCAGGCTATTGCTCGAAGAGTCGGAGCAGGAAAACATGTTGTTCTTGCAGATTTGAAACAGGAAAATGCTGAAGCTGCCGCAGAAATTCTTGACAATGCAGGCTTTGAAACGAGTACAATTTCAACAGATTTAGGTTCACGGGAATCAATTATAAAACTTGTTGAACATGCTCAAAAATTCGGTTCTGTGAAAAATCTCATCAATGCCGCAGGTGTATCGCCTTCACAAGCTTCGGTTGCGGATATTTTAAGAGTGGATCTTTACGGAACGGCAGTCTTGCTTGAGGAGTTCGGGAAAATTATCAGTGAGGGCGGTTCAGGAATTGTAATTTCTTCTCAGTCAGGGCATCGTCTCGGTGCTTTATCAGAAGAACAAAATGAACAGCTTGCAACTTCACCAACAGAAGAATTATTAAGTTTACCGTTCATAACCGCAATAACAGATACGTTAAAAGCTTATCAGTATTCAAAGCGTTGTAACGTTCTTCGTGTAATGTATGAAGCAACACGTTGGGGAAAACGAGGAGCAACGATAAATTCAATCAGTCCCGGAATAATTATTACTCCTCTTGCAAATGATGAACTTCACGGCTCAAGAGCTGAAGGGTATCTGAAAATGCTTCGTCTTTGTCCTGCCGGAAGAGCAGGAACACCTGATGAAGTTGGAGATATTGCAGAATTTCTTATGAGCAGCAGAGGACGTTGGATTTCAGGCAGCGATTTTTTGATTGACGGAGGAACAACGGCTTCATATTGGTACGGAGATTTACAATATTTGAAAGCTACACACTAAAATGAAAAATAAATAAAAAAACCCTGTCAGAGAAAATTAAATTTCAAGGCAGGGTTTTTTGTTGTCTTATGCAATCGTGATGTCTTTGCAAAGATAAACATCTTGAACGGCATTAATGATTTTTACTCCCTCATTCATAGGACGCTGGAAGGCTTTTCGACCTAAAATTAATCCCATTCCTCCGGCTCTCTTGTTAATTACAGCAGTTCTTACGGCTTGGCTTAAATCACTTTCACCGCCTGAAGCTCCGCCCGAATTAATCAATCCTGCACGACCCATATAGCAGTTAGCAACTTGATAACGGGCTAAATCAATGGGGTGTTCCGTTGTGAGCTTGTCGTACATTTCCTTTGAAGTTTTTCCGTAGCCTTTACCCATTGCAGGATAACCGCCGTTATTTTCGGGCAATTTCTGCTTGATTATGTCGGCTTCGATCGTAACTCCAAGATGATTAGCCTGTCCTGTTAAGTCCGCTGAAGCGTGATAATCCGTAACCTTATCGTCCTTTTTTACTTTGAAGGCTGAATTTCTCAAATAGCACCACAAAATTGTCGCCATTCCCATTTTATGAGCTTCATGGAATGCCTTTGAAATTTCCTGAATTTGACGTGTCGATTCAGGGCTTCCGAAATAAATCGTAGCTCCAACTGCAACAGCTCCAAGATTATAAGCCTGTTCAACTGAAGCAAATAAAACTTGATCAAATTGATTCGGATAAGTTAAAAGTTCGTTATGATTAATTTTGAGTACAAAAGGAATTTTATGAGCATATTTTCTCGATACTGCACCCAAAACTCCCAAAGTTGTTGCTACTGCATTACAGCCTGCTTCCATAGCAAGCTTGATAATATTTTCAGGATCAAAGTAAATCGGGTTAGGGCCAAATGATGCGCCTGCTGAATGTTCGATTCCCTGATCTACCGGCAGAATTGAAATGTAACCTGTATTAGCAAGTCTACCGTGATTTAACAACGTCTGCATTGAACGCAAAACAGGTATGGGTCTGTCAGAGAGACTTACAACACGATCAACAAAATCTGCGCCGGGAAGTGAAAGCATATCTTTTGAAATAGTTTCGCACTTGTGAGTTAAGAGAGACTCGGCTTCAGAACCAAGTAAAGCTTCAATTTTTCCAAATTCCATTTTATTAAAACCTCCTAAAAATTTAGTTACGAGAACATTATACGCCCTTCAAAAATTATCAACACCCCTGCCGCGATTAATACAGCAGCTAAAATCATCATAACTGAAATCGAACTCATTAACGGTGAAACACATACTAAGAGCGAACAAATTATTAAAGCAATTCCGTTAATTAGCATCAGCCACCAACCCGAAATTTTTGCGCCTCCTAACCATAATGAAGCGCATGTCCTCGTTAATCCTGTTGAAAAAAGCCATGCCCCTATTACAAACGGTATAATGAAAGCGGTTAAACCGGGTTGTAAAATCATCACAACTCCAGCAATCAAATCTAAAATTCCAAGCGCAATAAATCTTTTAAGCCTGAAAAAATGAAAAGCCGTGAAATTATTTAAGGCTGAAGCTGCAAGTCCAAGCCCCATAAAAAATCCGACCGACAAAATTGCTTCAAGAGGATACGCAAAAGTTAAAGCACCGAGAAGAATTAAAATTGCGCCCTTAATATAAAAATTCCAACGTAAATTTCTCATGATTAAAATTTTTACTCCTTTTCAAGTTCAGCCCAACGAGATTCTAAATACGGCTGTATAATTTCAATGATTTTTTCAGCTCTTCCAATTTGACTTTCTGCCTCTACATTGCTAACCTTATAAAAATCTCCATAGTCTGCATTAGTACGTTTTTCAAAAGAATTCCTGATTATTTCAGATATACTACCATCAAAAATTTTCGTTTTCACGTAGTAGCGATTGAAATACGAAATTATTCCAGAGTGCTTCGAGGATTCAAAACCATCAAGACTTGTTACTGCTAGTAAAGTGTAAAACACAGAATAATATGACCTGCTTGCAGAAGCATTTACATATCCTAAACTAAGAAGCTCTTTTGAGGCATCAATTTCCTCTTTAGCACGTTCAAAACGATATTTAGATAAATCTATGCGGCGTTCTTTGACCATAAAGTTATCCCTTCTCTAGCAATGTTCATAAAAAACGGCATATCTTCTTTCCAATCGTTGAAATATTTTTCTTCAATAGGTTTTATCGAGAAAAGAGTATCATACTTCATATCATATTCTCCAAAACCCTTAAAAACCTTTTCTCTCATTTCCCAATCGTAATGCCTCGTGGTCAACACCGCAATATCCACATCAGATTCCCAAGTGTTATCGCCTCTCGCAACTGAACCGTATAAAATTATTTTTACAGCATCATCACCCATTGCCGACAATATAGCGTTGACAATATCATCAAACATATCTTTGTCGTTCAATGTCTTTTTCTCAGGGTGTTCAAATTCCATGACACATTACCTCTTCTCTAAGATTTTTTTCAAATCCTCCTGAGTTTGTTTCAGCGTTACGAATTGAATTGCCTCAAAACCAAAATCTTTTGCTCCTTTAACATTCCTTTCAAGATCATCAATGAAAACACATTCGGAAGGATTCAAATTATATTTTTCTGCAATACATTCGTAAATTTCCCGTTGAGGTTTTACCAATTTCACATCGCACGAAAAAACTCCTCCGTCCATTAACGGCAAAAAATCTAAAACGTCAGGATTTGCTTTCATGACATAGTGAGAATAATTTGAAAGATAAAGAACTTGATAGCCCTTTTCCTTCAAACTTTTAATCCAATTCGGAGTTTCGGGTCTTTTTCTCAAAGTCTCTCCGATACGTCTGAATATAATTTGAAATTCGTTTTCATATTCAGGGGCTTGAGAGATTATATTGTTGAAAACTTCTTCTGGATTATCTCCTGCGTCAAGCCGTTCCCAACGTCCTTTACCCCAAACAGCGTCATTAATTTTCATAACAAAATTTTTGTCAGCGTTCTGGAAAAGTTTATCGATATATCCCTCCCAATCAAAATCCACTAAGACATTTCCGACATCAAAAATTACGGTCTTAATCATATAATTTTTACTCCCATTGATTTAAGTTCATCGAGATTTTTGTGATGATTATTTTCATCAACCCAACCTAAAAGATTTTCATCAACTTCAATTTTACGTCCTGATTTAAGCAGCTCAATGACGCTTTCACGAACACAAAATTCGCTCGCTATTCCGCAAACAATAACTTCATGGCCGATAACCTGATTTATTTCTTTGCCGGATTTATTTTTGGCTTTGAAAGCAGAATATTCTTCAACGTCATCTCTAACACCTTTATAATAAATTGTTTCATCATTCGGACGCTGTGAAGGGTTCTTAATGTCGGTCGTAAATGATTTGTGAATTTCCGCACCGTGTGTTCCTGCTTGACAATGTGTCGGCCATGTTCCGCCGTTTTGAATATAGCTGCAATTTTTTTCGCTGTGATTATCTGCTGAATAATAAACTTTTGCTTCAGGATTTGAATGAATAAGGGCTATGATATTTTTTACGGCCTCTTCAGAATGTCCGCAAGCTAAACTTCCGTCAATAAAATCATACTGGCAATCAACTACTAAAATTTCCATAGAAATTTCTCCTTTCATAATTCCTCAAATGTTCCCATGTTGTTAATTATAGCGAGTGCGTCATCAATTATCTGCATGAAAATTGCACAACCTGTTCCTTCACCTAATCTCATCGAAAGTTTCAATGAAGGTTCAAGTTTCATATATTCTGCGGCATATTTATAAGCAGGTTCCAAAGATTTATGAGACGCAAAGAAATATTCACCGATTAAAGGTTCTAACTTATACGCAAGCAACGCTCCCGCAATCGAAATAACTCCGTCAATAATTATAGGCACATGATAAAACGCTCCTCCTATAAAAATTCCCGTCATTGCCGCAATATCCAATCCTCCGACACATGAAATTATATTTACAGGATCAGTTAGATTTTTCTCGTGAAATTTCAGAGCTTGAATTATTACGTTTTTCTTTCGAGTAAATGATTCATCATCAAGTCCTGCACCGCGCCCGATTAAATTTTCATCAAAAGTTTTCAACGCCGCCATTATACAAGCACATGCCGAACTCGTATTAGCCATTCCGACTTCACCTGTTCCAATTATATCGACACCGTTATTTTTAGCGTCCTTAACAACCGAAATTCCGAAATTTATAACTTCATATGCCGTTTCGTAACTCATAGCTCTCTCATGAAGGAAACTATTTGTGCCATTGGGTAAAAATTTTTTCGTGATTATATTTTTGCAGGGAGATAAATTTTTAACGCCTAAATCAAATATTTTTAACTCCGCTCCTGCCTGTCTGCATAAAATATTTATTCCGGCATTTTGTTTTTCAGCGTAAACCTTCATTAATTTCATCGTAAATTCTTGAGGCGATGAACATACACCTTCATCGTAAATCCCGTTATCTGCTCCAAAGAGGCATATAATTTTTTTTCGGATTTTATTTATGGGCTTTCCTGTAATTCCTGCTAACCTTATAGAAATTCTTTCAAGTTCACCTAAACTTCCTAAAGGTTTTATAAAATTCTTTTGTAACTCTTCAGCTTCTTTCATGGCCTGAGAGTTAAGAGCGGTTATATTTTTCAGTATATCTTTCATTTTTCATCTAAAAATTTCATCGTTAATTTTGAAGCTACCTTGAAAATATTTTCTCGAATATTTTTGTCAAGAGGTTTTGAAAACAAATTTATTACTCCTTTAGTGTCTAAAATATCAAGTTGAGCAAGCAAAAAAATTTCCTCGTCATTAAACTTCATAGCTATATGATATTTTACTACATCAGGCGCAAGTCCCCACAACTTTAACCAATTCCAACGAAATCTCCAATCTACTGCTTTAACAGGAACGTTTGATACCGTTAATAATTTCATATTCCAATATAAATTCGTGAGTAAATCATCGTCAGGCTGCTCGAAAATTAAATACTTTGTGATAAGGTCAGACCATTCTAAAGCTGTTAATATTTTTTCCCGTCCTGTCCTTAATGTAAACATATCATCAATAACTTCGACTTCTTTTATTGAATATCCACGACCTTTATGTTTTTTTTGAAGATAAAAATTTCCCCATATAAAAGGTTCTGAATCTCCGCTTGATTTTCTTGTCGTAACTCTTACAAGGCCAAATTTTTTGAGGAATAATGTTAGTGATAAACTATTTTCTCCTGATAAATTTCGTGAAAGAACTACCCCTGATACAGTAACAAATTTTTCATCGTTAAACATTAATCAACAAAAAAGTCCTCCTGATATTTTTATGATTTTGAATTATATCAGGAGGAAGAATTTTTTACGATAAATTTGCTTCTTCAGTTTTTATTTCCCAATGAATTAAAAATGTCAAAAGACCTCGCAAAACTATAATTGCTCCGAGTATTGCCATCTCACTCCATTCTCTGACGATTACAGTTCGCAAAACTTCACCGCCGAGCTTAAATTCGAGAGCAAGCGCGATACCTTTCGCAAGCATTAAACGGACATGTTCATCACGTTTAATACAGCCCCAAATGCTTTTAACAGCAGTGAATAATAAAATCGAAACTCCTGAGAACTCAAAAAGCAATATACTATATTGAACAAGCAGCTTGAAAAGTTCTTCACAATTTTCAAGGAAAACCATAATAATTTTCACACCCCTTTATTATTCGACCGTAACACTTTTAGCGAGGTTTCGAGGTTTATCTACATCAAGTTTTCTTGCTACTGCTACATAATAGCCCATTAACTGTAAAGGAATTACGGCTAAACTTGCGGAAAAATGTTCGTCGGTTTCGGGAATGTTAAAGACAAAATCAGCTTCATCTTTCAAACTTTCACAGCCTCTTGAGGCTACTATGAATAAAAATCCTCCGCGACTTTTTGCTTCTAACATGTTGCTGGCGATCTTCTGATATAAATTTTTCTGCGTCATTATTCCGGCAACTAACATTCCTCTTTCGATGAGACTTATCGGGCCGTGTTTCATTTCGCCTGCTGCGATTGCTTCGGAATGAAGATAACTGATCTCTTTCATTTTGAGGCTGCCTTCCATAGCAACAGCATAATCAATATTTCTTCCTAGATAAAAAGCGTTTCGAGCATTCACGAATTTATAGGCGATTTCCTCCAAACGTTCTTTTTCGTCAAGAATTTCATCAATTTTTTCAGGGAGCTTTTGAATTTCTGTGATTAAATTTTCGTAATATAAATTTTCAATCGTACCTCTGACTTTAGCAAACTGCATAGCTAAAATGTAACATGAAATTAATTGCGCACTGTATGCCTTTGTTGTAGCAACTGCAATTTCAGGGCCTGCCATTGTGTAAAAAACGCTGTCGGCCTCTCTTGCTATAGTGCTTCCGACGACATTAACAATCGCTAAAGTCTTAATGCCGTTTTCCTTAGCACGTCTCATAGCTGCTAAGGTGTCTGCTGTTTCACCTGACTGACTGATTATTACAGCGAGGGCGTTTTTATCGAGGGGCATATTACGGTAACGAAATTCGGAAGCTAATTCGATACGAACGGGAATTTTCGCTAAATCCTCAATAACATATTGAGCAACAGCTCCTGCGTGATAAGCTGAACCGCAAGCGATAATATAAATTTGAGATATTGATTTAATATTTTCGTCAGTCAAACCGATTTCGCTTAAATTAATTTTGCCCGAATGATAAACAGAACCAAAAGTATCTTTGACAGCACGAGCCTGTTCATGAATTTCCTTCATCATGAAATGTTCAAAGCCGCCTTTTTCAGCCGCGTTCATATCCCAAGTTACCTCGCTTAATTCTTTGTGAGTTGCGTAACCTTCGGTGTCGAAAAATCTTACAACGCCCTTTTTAAGCTGTACGATTTCCATATTGTCGAGATAATAAACCTGTCGTGTCTCCTTCAAAATTGCTGAAACGTCCGACGCTAAAAATGATTCGCCCTGACCTTGACCTGCGATTAACGGCAAATCTTTTCTTGCTCCCCAAACTTCATCGGGAAAATCTTTGAACAAAAGAACGAAACAATATGAGCCTTCAATTTCTTTTATAGCTTTAGTAATGGCTTTGAGTGGATTTTTTTCGGACTTGTAATAAAAATCAATGAGTTTGACGGCTGCTTCGGTATCGGTTTGAGAATAAAATTTGTACCCGTGTTCAGCAAGGTTATTTTTAATCTCCCTGTAATTTTCGACGATTCCGTTATGGACAGCAACGACTGACATATCATCGCTCCATAAAGGGTGAGCGTTTACGTCTGAAGGTTCGCCGTGAGTAGCCCAACGAGTATGACCGATTCCGCAAGTTCCCGAAATCGGACAAAAATTTTCGCCTGATTTAATTCTTTCCTCAAGGACTTTCAAGCGGCCTTTGTTTTTAGCGATTTTAATTTCGCCCTTATCGAGATCGGAAG
>CALBPU010000176.1 GCA_937899395.1 uncultured Fretibacterium sp. | reverse complement strand
GATATACTTTTCTGTTTCATCCCTTGGCGGGAAGACCATGACAAAAGCCGTGATGTCCGAGGTGCTGGAAAGGTCCAGCCCTGCATAACAGTCACGGCCTCTTAAGGCGTTCATGTCGATCGGGATATCGCCGCGATCATAAATGTGTTCCGGGATCCATGCGACAGAGCTGTTCACCCAGCAGTCCAATCGAAGCTGCTTAAAAACATTCTCTTCCGCTGGATTTGTCAGCGCTTCCCGGTAGGCATCTCGCACCCTGTCAATCTGGATGGTGTATCCCAGGGATGGATTTGCTTTGTACCAGTTCTCTTCCAGATTCCAGTCATCCGCATCCTCAAGGCCAAACACAACCGGATAAAACGCCGGGTCAACTCGCGTTCCTTTCAGGATGTCCTTTGCCTTATTGTGAAGTTCAAAGCAGATACTGTTCCGGTCGGTTCCTGCCGTCGTAATCAAGAACTGCAGCGGCTGTTGTCTGGCGTCACCGGAGCCTTTGGTCAGAACATCGTATAGATTCCGGTTTGGCTGTGTATGGATTTCGTCAAACACCAAACCCGAAACATTCAAACCGTGCTTGGTTCCTACCTCCGCTGACAGCACCTGATAAAAGCCTGCGTTCTTGTAATTGACGATACGCTTTGTCGCTCCCATAATCTTGGAGCGCTTCAGAAGCGCCGGTGTCATTTCCACCATGGCCTTCGCGACATCAAAGACGATCGTTGCCTGCTGTCTGTCCGCCGCTGCCCCGTACACTTCAGGAGAAGCCTCTCCATCGGCATACAGCATGTAAAGTGCAATCGCCGCTGCAAGCTCACTCTTCCCGTTCTTCTTCGGGATCTCAATGTAGGCGGTGTTGTACTGCCGCATGGTCGGGTCGTTATCCCGGACAGTGCCGAACACATCCCGGATCACCTTCTCCTGCCAGGGCAGCAGCTTGAACGGCTCCCCGTGGAATTCTCCCTTGGTATGCTTCAGGCACTCAATGAACTGCGTCACCCGGCGGGCTTTCGCTTCACTGAACATCCTGCCAGCCTCCCTTCAGAACGGATTCCATCGGGTCGTCGCTGGCTCCGCTATCGCCGTTGTTGGCATAGAGCCGGGCACGGCTGGCGGGCGTCAGGCCGAACTCAGAGCAGAAGGACTGCATGATTTTCAGGTTCTGCATGGCGATTGATACCTGCGGCACCTGCTGTACATATCCGCTGGGCGTCTGGAAGATGGATCCGTGCTGGGAGATGAACTCCTCCGCTTCCCGCCATCTGGCATATGCCTGGCAGTATCCGGCAAAGGCCGTAATATCCGCTGTGGTCAGCACACCCATGGCTTCCAGCGAAGGAGCCAGGCGCTTCCATTCCTTTTTCGCTTCCGCCTCCAGCCAGTTGGGACATCGGATGGTTCCCTTGGGTGGCGTCGGTTCCCGCTCATTGAGCGGACGCTTGCCCGGATTCCCCTCCAGCTGCTTCAGCGCGGTCGGTTTCGGTTTTCTGCCTCTGACGGCGATTTGAATCACCTCTTTTGCTTGACATGTACACGCCTTGCGTGTATAATGGGATTGTGATTAAGAGCTTTGCTGATCACGAAACGGAAAAGGTTTATCATCAGGTTTTTTCAAAGAAACTGGATTCAACAATTCAGCGGATTGCATTGAGAAAACTGATGATGATCGATAATGCAGAAAGCATAAGCGATTTGAGGGTTCCGCCCAATAATCGACTGGAATCGTTGCATGGCGATCGGGAGGGGCAACACAGTATACGCATTAACGATCAGTACCGAATCTGTTTCCGTGAAGATCATGGGAACTTCTATGAAGTAGAAATTTGTGACTATCATTGAGGAGGTGAGACGCAGATGGATATGATTATGACACCCACCATTGGAGAGATTCTCCGTGAAGAGTTTATGGAGCCGCTGAACATCAGCGCGTACGGGCTGGCGCAGGCGACATTTGTTCCCGTCTCCCGCATCCAGGATATCCTGCATGACCGCAGAAAAATGACTGTGGATACATCCATCCGCCTCGGCCGGTTCTTTGGCGTATCGGAGCGTTACTTCCTGAACCTGCAGAATGATATCGACATTCGGAACGAAACGATCAAGCATGCCGAAGAGCTGAATAAAATCCGGCCGATTGCAGCATTAGCCTGATACGATCATCTCTCATACCCAGAGCGCCTGGACATTACTGTTCCGGACGCTCTTTTTGTATAACCTCGTCATAGGCCAGCACTTCCCCGTCCCTGACAACAGACACATCCGCGCCGCTGCCCACGAGATTGACATAGCGCTCGACGATTACAGAGGCATAGCGCTCATCCAGCTCCATTGTCCTGCAGACGCGGTCCGTCTCTTCACAGGCGATGAGCGTTGAACCGCTGCCGCCGAAGGTGTCCAGTACCACGGCGTTCGGCGCGGAGCTGTTCTTAATCGGATAGGCCAACAGCGGGATCGGTTTCATCGTGGGATGCTCTTTGCTGTGCTTGGGCTTATCGTAATTCCACACGGTCGTCTGCTTCCGGTCGGCAAACCACTTATGCTTCCCGTTGGGCAGCCAGCCAAAGAGCACCGGTTCATGCTGCCACTGATACGGGGAGCGCCCACCTTTGGAGTATAAAGTTTTAAAATATGAGTCGTATTTATTATTCGACCAAGACCACTTGTTTTTTTGGACATCAGGTAATTTGCCGTCTTCATAGCCGTCAATCTCCAAATCCTCAACGTAAGGCACCGGACTATTATATCTGTTGGATAATGTCATTCTAAAATCTTTTACAGCAGTCCTGTTTTCAGCGTCAGTAACTCCAATAGTAAAACTATATGTATCTCCTGATATACATGTTCCTGAGAGTGTAGCCTCGTCTCCCGAAGCTGTCAGAGACATGCCGAGCGGTATAAACCCTCCGATTACTTTCCATGTAAATGGAGCTGTCCCATCTTTTACTGTGAGTTTGGATTTGGAGCTGTAGTAGGAAAGCTCACCTTCAAGCGACAAAGTTTTGACTGCGACAGTAAAATCTCTTGCAGCTCTCTTACCATTAGCGTCAAGCGTCTCAACAGTGAATGTGTAAGTTCCGTCTTCTGTTGGAGTACCTGATATTGTAGCTGTTGCTCCCGAACTGCTTAACGTAAGTCCGGGCGGCAAACTTCCAACGCTAACTTCCCAACTAAACGGCGCACTTCCTCCTTTAAGCGATAAAGTTCCTGAATAGGGAGTATTAACTTTCGCAGAATCAAGTTCTCCCTCAATAAAAGGCGGACTGATTACAATTACGCGCTGTACAGATTCCTTTTTGCCATTAGCGTCTGTAGCGTCAACATTGAATGTATAAGTCCCTTCTTGTGTTGGAGTACCTGAGATTGCAGCTGTTGTTCCGGAATTGCTTAACGTAAGTCCGGGCGGCAAACTTCCTCCGTTTATATCCCATTTGAACGGAGCAATTCCTCCTTCTTTGATCGATAAAGTTCCGGAATAGGGTACGTTGATTACTCCGCCACTTATAGAACTATCAATGACAAAATTACGGATTACTACAGAAAAATATTCTGTGTCCGAGCGTCCGTTATAGTCATAAACCGTCAAATTCAATTTGTAAGTACCCGCCGTTGTCGGAGTACCTGAAAGAGTTGCCGTGCTATCCGAAGAGGTGAGAGTAAGTCCGGGAGGTACTGTTCCGCTTTTCGACCAACTGTAAGGAGTTTGTCCGCCTTCAGCCATAACGAAATCCGAATATGGAACGTCCACAATTCCGTCTTTGAAGTAGGAAGATATGCTTGGATCTCCGGGTTTAATATTTATGCTGCAAGATCTCGAAGCACTGTTTCCCTCACTGTCGCGCACGTAAATAGTAAAATAGTAGTACCCGGCTTGTGTCGGTGTACCGCTTACTTCGGCTTCATCGCCGTATTCTGAGAAGTACAAACCGGGAGGCAATGAACCGCTACAAGAGAAAGAATAAGGTATTCTTCCTCCACTGCCATAGATAGAGCCTTCATAATACTCGCCTACAACACCGGATGAGCTGAGACATGAAACCACACTTAAAGCCCATGAGCATGAAGCATACAAAAGCAAAATCACAACAACTATAATAACATTTATAAGTTTCTTCACAATTAAAACCTCCTTAAAGTTTTCTTAAATCTTAAATCAAAATCCGTTCATATTTTCATAGAATGTTTAATATCACCTCTGTCTGTTACGATTTCATAGCCGATTTTTTTCATTCGGTTGTTGAGGCATTCACGACATTGCGCGCTTTCTTCTCCTGTGCAAATTTTGTTGTCATAAAGCTCGTATTTTTTTCTCACGTTTACGGGAGATAAATTCGGCATGACTACATTTGCTCCCGACAATATACCAAGCTCACGCCCGATTGGATTTATTGTTCCCAGAGCTGTTGTTGCAGGAAGCAAAACAGGAGGGTAAATCAATCTTATAATTGACAGCAAATAACATGTTAATTCAACAGTGCCGGCATTGAAATTTTTGAACGGCGTATCTTTATGCGGAATAAAAGGCCCTATACCGCACATATCAGGCTTAAAAGTTTCGATGAATTTCAAATCCTGAGCTAAATTTTTTTCGGTCTGATACGGTGAATTTACCATAAAACCGCAGCCGACCTGATAACCAAGTTCACGAAGTTTATGAAGACATTTCATTCGATTTTCAAATGACATTTCGGAAGGGTGAATTTTTTCGTAGTGATCTTTATCGGCTGTTTCGTGCCTCAATAAATATCTGTCGGCACCGCAGGTTCTCAAAAATTTATAACTATCATAACTCCTTTCTCCCATTGAAAGAGTTACTGCGCAATCCGAATGCCGTGATTTAATCTCTTTGACAATTCCGCCTAAAATTTCATCGCTGAAAAAATTATCTTCTCCTCCCTGTAAAACAAATGTCCTGAAACCTAATTCATAACCTTCATCGGAACATTTGATTATTTGTTCGGGAGTTAATCTGTAACGTTCACAATTTTTGTTGCTTCGTCTTATTCCGCAGTATAAACAGTCGTTTTTGCAGATGTTTGAGATTTCGATTAAACCTCTGACGAAGACTTTGAAGCCGTAAATTTTTTTGCGTGTCTCAACTGCTAAATCACGTAAAATTTTTGCGGCCTCTTCATTTCGATTTATGATTAAATTTTCGTACTCCTCTAATTCAAGAGAATGATTTTCATAAAGCCTTTGAATTAATTCGTGCATTTAATTTTATTTCGAGAAAGCTGTTTTAACGCTCACGCCTTCAAGATTTCCAACTCGACCCGATAACGCCGAAATAATATCTTGAGGAGCGTCAAGGGCAATGCTGATGATGTTAATTTTTTTCTGATGATAAGGTATTCCCATTCTGCCTATAATATAATCACGATATTCATGAAGAATATTATTGAGGGTTTCGACTGACGAAATATTTTCAACGATGATACTCATTACTGCCACTCTTGTTTCCATATTAAATAACCTCCGATAAATTATTAAAGATATTATTATTATATAATATGTGTACTCACGAAAGGAGATGAAAATCTTATGATTAGTATGAACAGTTTCAACTCGCTCGGACAAAACGGGCTTGCAATGATGCAAAATTCTTTGAACACTGCAAACGCTGCCGGAGCAAAAATTATGGAAAGCGGTGCAGATCCTATGAGCATTGCAGAGGCTTCAATGGGTTTAAGCCAAGCTAAAGTTCAAATGGCAGTAGGTTCATGGCTTGTTAAGGCTCAAAATGATTTAATGGAAACGTCATTGCAGATTTTCGGAATCGGAACTAAACATGACGGACTGTATTAAAATTTTATGAACAGCCTGCCTTAAAAACGGTGGGCTGTATTTTTAACTTGAAGGAGATTTTGATAGTTGGAGCAAAACCAGTACGAAAAAATTTCACTTATTAACGGTAAAATACATACTCAATCGGGAATTTCATCAAATATAACTTTTGAGCATGGCCGTATAGTTTCACTAGATGATGAATTAAGCAGCCTAGTTAGCGGAAAAATTATTGATCTTCACGGCAGAACTGTATTGCCCGGATTTTGTGATACTGGATTAAATTTTTTGTCGTGGGCTGAAAATCAAGAGCGACTGAATTTAATTAACGTTCATTCATTAAAGGATTTCAAGGATTCTTTGAGCGCATATACACAATCAAATCCAAATCCTTTACGAGGTTGGTATGTTGCATTTAATCTTTCTGACGATTTAATTATTTCACGTGATGACATTGACACGGCAATTCCTTCAAAACCATGTGCCATAATCGACGTGAAAAATACTCACGCAATATTAAATACTTCAGCGATGAACGAATTTAACATGCCTCAGGAAAATGTTGAACCTGAAGAATTAAATCAGCATTTACCCGAATTAAGCGAAGAAAATATTATTTACCTTGTGAAAAATTATTCGCCGAAAATTAACGCTCTTGGAATTTCTGAAGCATGGACAGATTTTTACGAAGATGCCGGAAAATTATGGGATATATTTTCGATCGATGCTTATGATTTATTGACGTTCAGATTACGATGTAATTTTGGATTTAATCACGTTGAGGAAATGAATGAATTTTTATCGACAGGAATGAGAACCGGAGACGGAATGCCGTTTTGTAAACTCGGAGGATTTTTAATCAAGGATTCAACCGAACAAAATGAACAAAAAAATATGATTTATTCCGCACATCTTTCAGGTTGTCAGGTTATAAGCGATAATAATAAATCATGTCTCAACGCTCTTGAAAGAGTAATTAAACGAGTACGCAAGAGTTCACGTCATTTAATCAAAAATTTCAGCGGAAATCTAATCGAGAGAATGAAATTATTAGGACTTGGAGGAATTATTATTTCAGGGAAAGATAGCAATTTTGTTCACGATACTTTTGTCAACGGCTTAGTAGTTTGTGAAGGCTCCGGAAATTCTTTGACATCACCGTTGAAAAATATAAGTGATTTAGTAAATAACGGCTTGAGTGTCGCTGAAGCGTTGAGTATTTATACATGGGGAGCGTCATGGAACGGTTCAAACGAATTAAGGCGCGGTGAAATTGCGATTGGCAACGATGCCGATGTAGTAGTATTAGAACAGGATCCTTTTTCAGTTAAACCTGAAGACATAGCGAATATTGATGTTACGATGACATTTACAGCAGGTCGAACTGTTTATGATTCGGGAGCATTATAAATTTTAGGAGGTTATTTTTAATTATGAGGAGCGGGGGAATTTTATTGCCGATTACATCTCTTCCATCAAAATACGGCATAGGTGATTTTGGAACGGGAGCGTTAAAATTTGCGGAGTTTCTTCACAATGCAGGGCAAAAAATATGGCAGGTTTTACCATTGACAACGATTGATTCAGGCTGCGGAAATTCACCTTACAGTCCGACATCAGCGTTTGCAGGAAATTATTTGCTCGTCAGCCCTGAAATTTTGATTGAGGAAAATTTATTAACCGAAGAAGAATTAGAGAAAATTTCAGCAAAATATGATTTTAATAAAGGTATAGACCGTGTTGATTATGAATCGGCGAGGGCATTTAAGACAGAAATTCTCAACGCTGCTTATAAACATTGCATGAAAAACGGTTCATCAGGTTCAAAATTTCAATCGTTCAGGAAAAAAACGGAGTGGCTTGAAAGTTTTGCGTTATTCAGCGTAATAAAACAGGTTCAAGGCGGTGCTCCATGGTATGAATGGCCTGAAGATTTAAGGCACAAAGACCCTGAAGCTATAAAGAAATTCAAGACTGAATATTCAAATGAAATTTCACATCAGGAATTTTATCAGTATGTATTTTTCACTCAAGCTATGACATTGAAATCAAAACTTGAAGAACTTGACATACAGCTTGTAGGAGATATGCCGTTATATGTAACGAGGGATTGTGCAGATGTTTGGGAGTATCCTGAACTTTTTAATCTTGATGAAGATTTGAACCCTGTAACAGTTGCGGGAGTTCCGCCGGATTATTTCAGTGAGACGGGGCAGTTATGGGGAAATCCCACTTATAACTGGGAAGCTATGGAGAAACAAAATTTCAAGTGGTGGGTCAACAGGCTTAAAAATCTTCTGTCGATGTTTGATAAAGTCAGAATAGATCATTTCAGAGGATTAGCGGCATATTGGGCGATACCTTACGGAGAAGTTACGGCGAAAAACGGAAAATGGGTTAAAGTTCCTTACGAAAAATTTTTTGCGTGCCTTAAAAATAATTTCCCTGAAATGCCGTTTTGGGCTGAAAATCTTGGAATAATTACGCCTGATGTTGAAGAGCTGAGAAAGAATTATGAATTGCCCGGAATGTTAGTGCTGCATTTTGCTTTCGGAAATCCTGCCGACAATCCTTATGCACCTCATAATCACACAAGAGACAGCGTTGTTTATACGGGAACACATGACAACAACACTTCGCGAGGCTGGTTTGAGAACGATGCAACGGAAGAAGAGATTAAAAATTTTGCGTCATATATCGGACGTGATGTAATGGACGGATATATTTTCACGAGTGAAGTTACGAGGCTTGCAGTAAGTTCTGTAACGGACACGGCTATAATTCCGATGCAGGATTATTTAAGATTGGGAGCAGAAGCACGGATTAATATTCCTTCAACGCCTTCAGGGAATTGGTCATGGAGAATGAGAGAGGACGCAATACCCGACGGATTAGCCGACAGAATAAAAGCAGCCTGCAAACTTTACGGAAGAATATAAAATGTCATCGAAATTTAGTGAGACAGTAGCAATTCTCGAAAAACTTCCTGAACCGCAAATTGAAATGGTCTATAAATATGCGTTTAATATCAGGAAAAATTTTTATCCTAAAAATACTGCGCAAATTTTAGAAAGGCTGACGGGAATATTGCCTGATGAAAATAAAACTCTTGAAGAATATCGTCAGGAAAGATTATCAGAACGTTATGAAACTTTTACTTGATACGAATTTAATTCTCGATTTAGTTTTGAACAGGCCGAAAGTTTCTGTTATTAAGCAAGTATTTTTGAAAGCTGAAGAAAATAAAGATGAAATTTTTATCACTGCTTCATCAGTTACGGATTTGTTCTATATAATACGTAAGACATTGCATAATAATAGAACATACGAAGTTATGGAAGATATTTTCAGCCTTGTCAGAATTATTCCTGTAACGGAAGAAGATATACTTTCAGCTTTTTTTGCTAAATGGAAAGATTTTGAGGATTGCGTTCAATTTGTGGCGGCTCAAAATTACGGAATTGATTTTGTCATTACATGGAACAAAAAAGATTTTGAAATTAATTCAAATGTTCTTTTGCCGGAAGAATATATTTTTTTGCAATAAATAAAAATCTTGACACAAAAAAAATTTTGATATACTTTTCACGATTGAAAGTCCTGTTGACAATCAGCAGGGCTTTAATTTGGGAAAGGAAAAAATTTAATCAATGCCGATTACAGATTTACTTGAAAGAAATTCAAAATTGTACGGGAATGAAGTTGCTTTAGTAGAAATTAATCCCGAACTCGAAGAACCCATACGTTTAACATGGAAAGAATACGCCCTCATTCAACCCACTTCTTCAAAACCTTACAGACGTGAAATTACATGGTCAGTCTTTGATGAAAAAGCTAACAGAGTTGCTAATATGTTGCTCTCAAAAGGAGTTAAAAAAGGACAGAAGGTTGCAATTTTGTTAATGAACTGTATTGAATGGCTTCCGATATATTTCGGAATTTTGAAGACTGGAGCTATAGCAGTTCCGTTGAATTTCCGTTACTCCTCCGAAGAAATCGAATATTGCGTTAATCTTGCCGATGTTGATATTTTATTTTTCGGGTCTGAATTTATCGGGCGTGTCGAAAATACTGTGCTTGCTCTCGGTGAAAAATGCCTGTTATACTTCGTAGGAAATAATTGTCCTTCGTTCGCTGAAAGTTATAACGAAATTGTGAGTAACTGTTCATCAACTGCTCCTAAAATTTTAATTGAGGATTCAGATGAAGCAGCAATATATTTTTCATCAGGTACAACGGGATTTCCGAAAGCTATTTTGCATAATCACACAGCTTTAATGCAGTCCGCAAAAATGGAGGCCGTTCACCATGCAACGACACACGAAGATGTATTTCTTTGCATACCGCCTTTATATCACACTGGAGCAAAAATGCACTGGTTCGGTTCTTTATTTACAGGAAGCAGAGCCGTAATCCTGAAAGGGACTTCACCGAAAGCTATTCTTGATGTAGTTTCGTGGGAACGTTGCACGATAGTTTGGTTATTAGTTCCGTGGTGTCAGGATATTTTAACGGCACTCGACAGAGGCGAATTGAAACTCGAAGGCCGAAATTTATCGCAGTGGCGTTTAATGCACATAGGAGCGCAGCCTGTACCGCCTTCATTAATTCGACATTGGCTCGAATATTTCCCTGATCATAAATATGACACTAATTACGGTTTATCAGAATCAACAGGGCCGGGTTGTGTTCATTTAGGAATGGAAAATATTAACAAGGTCGGAGCTATCGGAGTGCCCGGTTACGGTTGGGAATTAAAAATCGTCAACGATAAAGGCGAAAAAGTTAATCAGGGTGAAACGGGTGAATTATGCGTCAAAGGTGCAGGAGTAATGTTATGTTATTACCATAATCCCGGAGCAACTGCAGAGACGATTAAAGACGGCTGGTTATATACGGGAGATATGGCTATGCAGGACGAAGACGGCTTTGTTTGGTTAGTTGACCGTAAAAAAGATGTCGTTATTACAGGAGGAGAAAATATTTATCCTGTACAGGTTGAGAATTTCTTAATCACTTATCCGAAAATTCACGATGTCGCAGTTATAGGATTGCCTGAACCGAGACTCGGAGAAATTGCAGCGGCGATTATTCAGGTGAAAAAAGGAATGAATTGCACTGAAGAAGAAATTAATAAGTTTTGTTTAGGATTGCCGAGATATAAGAGACCTCGAAAAATTATTTTCGCTGATGTTCCGAGAAATCCTACGGGAAAAATTGAGAAACCGAAACTCCGAAAAATGTACGGAGAAGGAAGCAGCTTTTTCGAGAAAAATTCATAAGAATAAAAAATTCCCCTGCCTTAAAAATTTTGAGACAGGGGAAAAGTTTAAGGTATGGGTTGTATGAAAAACTATCTCTTCAAGTTTACCACTTCTTCAAGTACCTGATCGCTTACTGAAATTGTTCTTGCATTAGCTTGGAAACCTCTTTGAGCAAGGATCAAGTGTGTAAATTCTTCTGTTAAATCGACGTTCGACATTTCGACATACTGCGACATTATTGAGCCTTTCGTTTCTGATTCAGGGCCTGCTATATTAGCGTTGCCTGAGTTCACTGATTGCTGGAACATCGAATCGCCGACTTTTTCAAGTCCTTGTTCATTTGCGAAAGTTGCGAGTGCTACACGGTAAATCGGAATGCTTATTCCGTTTGTATATGCTCCTGTTATAGTTCCGTCTTTAGCCACTGAGAAATTACTCAGATAGCCCATTGTGTAACCGTCCTGATAAATGGGTTTCGTTGTTGTTTCAGCAGCGAATTGCGTGATACCCTGTAATGCGCTTCCGCCTGAACCTACTCCGCCTCCGAAATTCAAAATGATAGGGCTGTTAGGTCTGCCGCTTTCAAGGCTGAAAGGTATATTGATTTCAACTTGAGCGTTCTCACCGTCATTGCTTCTGAGGGCACCTTCAGCTTTTGCATTGCTAATTCGTCCTGAACCGTCAAATTCAATTTCGCCGTTTCTGGGTTGAGGAATTACGTTAGCTAAAACGTCGTTTCCGTCAGAGTCCTTCTCAACCAAAAATGCTTCCCATCTCCAACGGTTTTCCGTAACTTTCTTGAATGTAACTTCAAGTGTATGAGTGCCGCCGTCATCATCGTAAATTGTCATCTTTGTAGCGTGGTAACCGCCCTGACTTTCAGAGCCTACAGCGTCCCAAATTCCGAGCTGATCCTGAGGGCCGGGTGTGTCTAAGCTCTGAGCCTGCATAAAGTTAAGAGTGTCTGTTGCAGTACTTAAAGCACTCGCTGTTGTAGGTACGATTTGGAAGTTCGGGCCTGCTACATCGCCTGTCATACCGCCGTCAGCCCAAACATTACCGTCAACTATACGATAACCGAGAGGGGCGTTTAAGTTGTCTGTATCAACCCAGCTAACTTCATCAAATGTTCCGTCAGCATTAAATGAAACGTTGGCTTCAAGTTTGTGCATAGACTTCGGATAAGTTCCTGCGGCTACGGCCTCAGAATTATTTACAGCGTCATTGTTGCTATAGCCGTAGTACCATAACGTGAGTCTTGATGATGTTTTACCTAACGAAGATTCTTCACCGAGACGTTCAACGCTTTCATCAAATTCAGCGATGAAGTTATATGAAACTTTTGTAGCTGCCACACCGTCTTCTGCATCTGCTGACGGAATAGTCGGAGAGCCTGACAGAGTGAAATTTGTGTAGTTCATGTTAGCTTTTACGTTGTATGTAAAAGCACTGGGTTGAACTTTTATATGGTGGAAGTTAGCTACAGGTTCATCACCGAAAGTATCTGCATAAAGGCCGTTATTACTGCATGTTAATTCGTTTCCGTCAACATCAAGCAAACTGATTGTTCTGAGTTTCAACGAGCCTGTATCATCGTCATATTGAGCTGCAAAATATTTCGGAGGAGTTTGACCTGCATATTGATAAACCGGAACCCAATTATCTAAGTCCGTTGTAGGCAATTCCTCAGGATCAGCTACTTTTCCCGTGATAATATTGACATAACCAACAAAGCCGTTTGTGCCGATGTTGGTAGATGATACAATTTCATCGTCCTCACCGCCCGCATTGGCTTCAAGTTTCGGAAGTCTAAGAACAGGAAGTCCTGCTTCTGCATTAATTCCCATCATATCAAACGTAAGCGTAGTTTCAGCACCGCCGTTAGCCATTGTGAAATTCAAATAATTTGTGCCCGTCTTAGTAGCGTTGGCAACAGCGTTAAAATCTGTTGTTATAGCGAGGTCGTAATTAGTGCCGTCAACGGGGATTTTAGCGTTGTCAGCTGTAAGTCCGTTCGCACTTGCTACAGCATTAAACGGTATGTCAGCAAAACCATAATTAAGGAATGCCTTGCTTCTGCTGTCGAGGTTACATTGATAATCAATTTGTGTTGTCTGATGAGCTTCAATTTTTTCGCCTAACGGAATATGAACTGTCGAAAGTTCCGAATCCTGCTGATAACCGTTAAGAGGAGTATTATTCATTTTATAGCCCTGAAGCCTGTAACCTGAACCCGACATTACTAAATCGCCGTTTCCGTCAATCGTACATGCTCCCGAACGGCTGTAAAGCTGTTGATTTCCGTTAGTATAAACGAAAAATCCGTTGCCCTGAATCATCATATCCGAATTATTTCCAGTGTATGAGCTTGAACCCTGAGTAAAAATTGTTTCGATTGCCGCAACACTTACACCTAAACCAACCTGAGCAGGGTTTACACCGCCTCGCGATTCTCCTGAACCTGAAGCATATTTGTTTGCCTGATACATTAAATCAGCAAAAATCGTATTGTCCTTCTTAAATCCTGTCGTGTTTACGTTTGAAATGTTATTGCCCGTCACGTCGAGCATGGTCTGGTGAGCGCGAACACCTGTTACTGCTGTCATCAAAGATCTTAACATGTTAAATAATTTCCTTTCTGTAAAAATTTAATTTTTTCGGCGGGCGCATTCTCCTTCAACCTGCCTTTGTTCTCGTCCATGAGAGCAATTTTATTTACGTATTTATATTTTATTCTAACTTATTTCAGATACGCCTTCAACTTTTCCGAGTTCAACTTCGCCTTGAGTTGTATCAAGAATAACTTTTCCGTTCTCGAACCATACTGCTGTAACGAGTGCAGGAACTTGTTCACCGTCATCATTTGTAAAGGCAACGGCTTTTCCGATGTAGCTTACGGCTGAGAATTTGTTTGCTTCGGCCATGCTTTCGAGAGTTGAGTTCATGTTCTGCAATTGTTCGAGGCTTGAGAACGTAGCCATTTGCGAAATAAATTCCCTGTCCTCAACGGGGTTAGTAGGGTCTTGGTTAGAAAGTTCCGCAATTAATAACTTCAAGAAAGCGTCCTTTCCCAGAGTGTCATTAGTCGCATTAGTAACAGCCGCAGCAGAATTTGTTGTACTGGCTGTATTTATATTAGCTAAATTTGTATAACTGTTTACATCTGTTACCGGCATAATTTTTCTCTCCTATTTTTATTTTTATGCTACCCAATATAATAAACCTTCTTCTATGTCTATCCGAAATTCTTCAGTATCTTCATCATCAATTCCGTTTAACACAAAATTTTGCCTTCTTTGATTATTTTCCTGATAATTTCCGCCTCCGTGCCTGCTGTCCTGTTGAACGTCAACTGTAAATTCCGAAACTTGAACGCCCTGTTGAGATAAATTTTCACGGAGCTGAACTAATTGATCCTGTACAATTTGTCGGATTTGCTCACTCGCTACTTTAATCGATGCTTCAACACCCGATGAATTTGAAGTTAATTCAACCGAAATTCTCCCTAATGCCGGAGGGTCTATAACAACGCTTGCCTTTTGGACACCGTCAGCCCTTATAAATCTAACGACATTAACAAGACCGTTTCTCACAGTTTCGCTGCGATTGAAATTATAAGCGTCAGTTCTGATGTTTAACGGTAACGTAGAACGCCTTGATACGGTTCTGCGATTGTTCAGGACACCTTCAAAGAAATTTTGAAATGTGTTATGAGAATCGATTCTTCGAGTTGAAGAATTTGAATTTGCGAAAGAATTTTCATCTTGAGAATTTGAAACAGTGCTTGAAATTTTTCGATCATCGTTATTTCGAGAACGTGAAAAATTTTGAGGAGCTGAAGAATTTTCACGAGGCTGATTGAAATTTTGAGAATTATTTTCTTGTGAATTTTCATCAGCGTTATTGTTTGTTACGCTGTTATCAGTCGTAAATTCATGCGGCTCTGTTTCATCATTATCAGCTTCAATAATTGATGAAAAATCTCTCGAACTTTTTGCTTCTGATTTTAATTTTGGTTGAACGACATTTTGCTTTACGGTATTTTTGTTAATTTCGGGCGAAATTTTTTCTTGTTCAAACGGAGCCGTTGAAGTTTGAATTTTTGTAGGAGTTTCATTTTCATTTTCAGCGGTTTTAGGTTCGACTTCAAAAATTACGTCAGGAACATTGACTGAAACACCTGCGAGATTTGCGGAATTAACGTTATATTCGACATCAGGCACTGAAATTTCTTTGTCATTATTATTTACTGGAAAATCTTCTTCAGGTTGTGCGATTATAACGGGAGTTTTGTTTGAGATTACGAAATTATTATTATTTTCAGGAGCTTCAGTTTTAAGTTCGTGATTATTTTCCGTTAAATTCGTTAAAGCGGAGATTAAATCAACAACGGGCTGATTGATTTCGGGATTATCACTTTGAAATTCGTTTTTAAGTTCGACGACAAAATTTTTCAATGCAACACGAATAGACGAATCTTTTTTCGTTTTTTTCGGACTAGAAAAAAGCTCTGAAGGCTCATGAAGTTCGACAGGATTTTTTGCTGTATCGGTTTGATTTACATCGACATCAACGTTAATATCAACAGGCTTTGAATTATTATTATCCCGCTTAAAAATTGAAATCAAATTAACGATGTTTTGTTTTGTTTCAGTAGTAAAATTTTCAACCTCGGTTTCAACTTCAGCAACAAAATTTTTAACGATGCTTTGAATTTTTTCAGGAAGTTTTTCTAATGTCTCGTTTAATTCTGGAAGCTCTGCAAAATTTTCAACGTTTACATCTTTATCTGCTTCATTATTAACTTTAACGTCAACGTCAACAACATCGTTACGCTTAAAAATTGAAATTAAATCAATAATATTTTGCTTAACTTCAGGAGTGAAAATTTCAACCTCTGCTTCAACTTCAGC
>CALBPU010000175.1 GCA_937899395.1 uncultured Fretibacterium sp. | reverse complement strand
TGAAAAGTTAAAAGCTATCGACATCGTAACCAACACTGAGACAGCTCATGTCGGTGATATAGCATTCGACATCATGATCCCCGAAATGATTGAAGCTAACGGTTCGGGGGTCGATGCTGTTTCAGGAGCAACATTTTCAACGAGGGCTTTACGAAATGCCGTGAACGATGCAGCAGAGCAGGCTAAATGCACAAACCTTGAAGCCTTCAAAGCAGCAAAAGTTGAACACAAACCTGAAGCCGATATTAAATGCCACTATGACGTAGTTATTGTCGGAGCAGGCGGTGCGGGAGTTGCAGCAGCAGCTCAGGCAGCACAGGACGGAAACACGGTATTATTGATCGAGAAAAACGCTGAAATCGGAGGCAACACACTTGTTTCAGGCGGACAATATCAAAGCGTTATGCCTTACTTAGTTTGGGATCCTAAAAATCCTGACGCTACAACAGGCGTTTATGCTTTCAACGGTCAGACATATGACAAAGTTAAATCGGTTCAAGGCTGTATCAATGAGTTGAAAATGATTTTCAACTGGAACGAAGCACCTTTTGACTCAGAATTTTATAAAACTCACGAATATGTTGCTGGCGATGCTCTTGAACTTTCAAAGCACGGTGTACACGCCGAATATCTTCCTGTATTAAAAGCCCTCAAAGCTGAAATCAAAGAATATTTGGATTGGGCACAGCCGAAACTTGACGCAGGCATTCCTGAAAATCAGCTCGCTTTATTCTCAACTCTTAATCTTCATATTTTCCAGACATATTACGGAGGACTTCGACAGAGCGCGGATAAATCACAATGGATTTACGGCGATGTTAAACTCGTTAAGCAATTTATCGAAGGTGCTCAAGGTTTGAAGGAATGGCTTGAAGGAATGGGCTCAACTTTCAAAGAGGACGCTCAAGCAACTTTAATCGGAGCTTTATGGTATCGTGAAAACGAGTTCATCGGAGCTAATGTTGATACTGACGGAGACGGAAAAACTGAAGAATATCCCGGACGTTGGGGAACATATTTCGTAGCCCCTGTGAACACATTCCTGAAAGCAAACGAAGCCAACAAAATTTTACTCCGTACAACCGTTAATGAACTCATTAAAGACGGCAAAAGAATTATCGGTGTAAAAGCAACACGTTATGACGGAACTAAAATTGAAGCCTACGCAACAAAAGGTGTAATTTTAGCGACGGGAGGATTTGCAGCAAACCTCAAAAAAGTTGTCGATGATAATATTTATTGGTCAACTGAATATCTTTCACTCTCAACAAAAACAACTAACCGTTCATCATTACAGGGCGATGCTCTTACGATGGGCGAAGCTGTCGGAGCTGCTTCAACAGGCACGGGCTTTACTCAGTTAATGCCGATTTCATGGGTTGATAACGGAAATTTAGCATTCGGCGGAGGAAATTATGCTTGCTGGATTAACCCCAACACAGGCCACAGATTTGTTGATGAAGGGTCAGAACGTGATGTTCTTTCGTTAGCTGAGTTCAGAAACGGAATGGACTACAAAGGAAGTAAGGGAGCATTCCTTGAATTTTATAACGTTGAACAAAAAATGCCTGCTCCTACACAATTACCTGAAACAGGCGATTACGCAGGACGTTATTACAGAAGAAAAATTTCCGAGCTTCCCGAACTCTTCAAAGAACTCGGAGTTAAAGCAGATCCGAAAGTCGTAGAACAGACAATCAGAGATTATGACAAAGCTGTAATGGCCGGAAAAGATTTCCCTGATGTCGGAAAAGCAATCGCTTCAAGACCAGTCGGAAATGTTCAGAAGAACGCAGACGGAAGTTATAACCCTGACACTTACGACCTCGATAACACAGTCATGACAATAAGATTAATGGCACCGAGCACACACCATACAATGGGCGGACTTAAAGTTGATACATCGAGGCATGTTTTGACGAATGACGGAAAAATAATTCCGGGACTTTACGCAGCAGGTGAAGTTACGGGAGGCATTCACGGAGGAAACAGGCTTGGAGGAAACGCAATCACCGAAATTTTTGTTTCAGGAAGAATTGCGGCTCAGTCTCTTAACTCTGACAATCAATAAGAATTAATAAAACGGTCAGGTATCAGAAAAAGGCTCCGAAAAATTTCAGAGCCTTAAAAATTTTTATGCCTCTATCGGAATTTCCGCAGCATCTTGTCTCGGCCATGTTGATGTCCATGTTCTAACTGGCAATCCCCAAATGTTAATGAAACCTACTGCCGCCGAATGATCAAATGCGTCTCCTTCCGAATATGTTGCAAGATCATGTCTGTAAATACTCTTTGCAGTTTTCAAACCTCTCACTACTGCCTGACCTTTGAATAATCTTATCTTTACAGTTCCGTTTACATAACGCTGGGTGTCATTCATGAATGAATTTATTGCGTCCCTTAATGGTGAGAACCAATAACCTTCGTATGTCAATTCGGCAAATCTCGTTTCAAGTTCACGTTTCGTCTTCAAAACTTGTTTATCAAGTGTCAACGTTTCCATCGCACGATGAGCTGCAAGCAATACTGTCGAACCCGGACATTCATAGACTTCACGGGACTTAAATCCGACTAACCTGTCCTCAATCATATCTATTCTTCCAATTCCATGACGGCCTGCAATTTTATTCAGCTTCTGAATTAATTCAACACCGTGCATTCTTTCACCGTTAAGTTCAACAGGTATTCCGCCCTCAAAACTTATTTCGACAAATTCGGGTACGTCAGGAGCTTCAACAGGGTTTGAAGTCATCTCGTAAGCATCTTCGGGAGGTTCGTTCCAAGGATCTTCGAGCATTCCGCATTCAATCGAACGTCCCCATAAATTATCATCGGTGCTATACGGTGAGGCTGCTGTAGCTCTGACGGGTATTCCGTGCTTTGCAGCATATTCAATTTCGGCCTCTCTCGTAAAATGCCAATCTCTTACAGGTGCAAGGACTTTTATTTTCGGGTTAAGAGCCGTTGCACATACTTCAATTCTAACTTGATCCTGACCTTTTCCCGTACAGCCGTGAGCAACTGCCACAGCACCTTCTTTATTCGCAATATCAACCAAAGTTTTTGCGATTAACGGACGTGATAAAGCCGATACTAAAGGATATGTTCCTTGATACATAGCGTTAGCTCTTAATGAAGGATATACATAATTTTCCACAAAAGTTTTTTTCAGATCGAATATATAGGCTTTAATGGCTCCGCTGTGAAGAGCTTTTGATTTTGCTGCTTGAAGGTCAACGTCTTTCTGTCCTACGTCGGCAGTCATTGTTATAACATCCCAGCCTTGTTCAGTGAGCCACATTACAGCAACTGAAGTATCAAGTCCTCCGCTGTAAGCTAAAACAGCCTTTCCTTTTTTTTCAGGCATACTAAAAAAATTCCTTTCTTCAAGATGAAAAATTTTTCATGATAATATCATATTTGAAAAAATTTTAACGGGAGGTTTCATTCATCTCATGAAAAAAATTCTCACGGCTCAAGAAATATATAAAGCTCTCGTTAATCAATACAAAATTAAATCTCTCGACGGGCTTATACAATTTCAAATGGGCGACGTAAGTGTAGCTGTAAAACGACGTGATGTTATCGGAGGAATTTTGCAGGAGTGGTTTGAGAAATGGCTCATTGAAAACGAAATTGATTTTTTGCCTAACCCTCAAATTAATATGCCCCCTGATATTTTTCTTGATACTGATAACAGTAAAACAGGCTGGCTTGAAATTAAAGCATTTAATTTTAATGACACACCGAGATTCAGTTTCGCGGAATTCAGAACCTTTGCAAACGAATTAGTTGAAAGACCTTATCACCTTGAAACGGATTATTTGATATTCGGTTACAAAATGGACGAGGAAACAGGGCATGTAAAAATTCAGGATATATGGCTGAAAAAAATTTGGGAAATCACTAAAAGTATGTCAACATGGCCGATAACAGTACAGTTCAAAAATCATGTGCTTCACGAATTAAGACCTTGTAAATGGTATTCAGACAGAATGACAGGAAGAATTTTTGAATGTGTTGAAGATTTTTTATCGGCATTTGAAGAAACAGTTTATCAAAATCCTGACACAAGACATTTATCAGGACTATGGAAAAATGATTTCAGACGGGCTTATAAAAAACATTACGGCACTGATATAAATTTCCCTCGTTGGGAAGAAATAAAAAACAAATATATGCCTGCTCCAAAAACCGCTATAATATCCTGATAAATTTTACGATTGGGGGAAAAATTTCATCATGGACGAATTAGAAACAGCAATGTCAAGAACATGGGCGGAAATAAATCTTGATGAGCTTGCTCACAACTTCAAAATTTTAAGAGGCATTTTGAAACCTGAAGCAAAATTTTTGGGAGTATGTAAAGCAGATGCTTACGGGCACGGAATGTCTGTATGTGCGAAAAAGTTACAGGAATGCGGAGCGGATTGGCTTGCTGTAGCTGCTGTAACTGAAGGCGTTGAACTTCGTAAAAAAGGAATTACATTGCCGATTTTATGTTTAGGTCAGGCTTCCGTAGAGCTTGCGAAATTAATGTGTGATTACGGAATTACTCAGGGTGTAGGAGATTTTGAGAACGGAAAAAAATTATCGGATTATGCTAAAAGCGTTCACAAAAAAATTAAAATTCACGTTAAGATTGATACGGGAATGAGCAGAACGGGTTTTTATTGGCCTGATGATTACGAACAAAAAAATGAAACAGCGTTAAAAATATTTGAGCTTTGCAGTTTGCCGGGAATTGAAGCTGAAGGATTGTTCACACATTTTGCAGCAGCAGATGATGATGAAGAATATACACGTTTACAACTGAAAAAAATTCTTGAAGCAAAAAAATATCTCGAAGATTTAGGTTTGAAATTCAAAATTACTCATGCCGCAGCTAGCGTAGGTGTCCTGAAATACCCTGAAGCTCATTTGGATATGGGGCGTTTCGGTCTTGTGATGTACGGTTATGAATCAACTGATACGGGCAATGAAAACAGTACGATAGATTTGCACCCTGTAATGAAAGTTAAGAGCAGGATAACAGCCGTAAGAGATTTACCGAAAGGAACAACGATAAGTTACGGAAGAACTTACACGTTAAAACGCGATTCAAAAATTGCGGTGCTTCCGATAGGATATGCTGACGGCTTGCCGAGAATTTTGTCGAACAATTTCAACGTAAAAATTCATGATAATTTATGCCCTATATTAGGACGAATTTGTATGGATATGACGATGGCTGATGTAACGGATATTAAAGGGGTTAAAGCCGGAGATATTGCGACAGTTTTTGACGGAGATTTGATACCGTTAGCGGCTAAAAATTCCGGAACTATTATTCATGAGATAGTGTGTAGTCCTTCAATGAGAGTACCGAGAATTTTTATTGAGAACGAAAATTTGACGCTGAAAAAATAACACGTTAAAATTTTTCAAGTCTTTTAATATATTTTGAAGGAGAAATTGAAGATATGAAAAAATTTTTATGCGCTTTAGTTTTTGTTGTAATTTTTGCGACGTGTTCCGTAAGTTTTGCTGCCTCGAAACAAAAAGAACCTGTTGTAAATTCCGGTGTCTTAACTTACTTAGGAACAACTGAGGAAGAATTTCAAAGCAGTCTCGACGATTTACGAAAAGCTGTAGCACCGTTAATGCCGACAGATGAAAGAGAATTTTCGGAAGAGGAAATGCTCGAAGTATTTGTAACTTCACTTGTGAAAACCAGAAGAGTTGTTAAATTTTTCGATTCTCTTTTGTTAATGCAAATGGCTTTGAGAGCAGGTCAGGTTGATGAAATTTCGTTGCCTGAAGCTGTAGGAATGTATTTAATCACCAACAATTCAAATTACGAAATCCTTTTCTCAATTAACATGATGCCTTCGACGATTTCATTCGGTTTTAAGCGAGGCAACACAGCGTTACAAAAGGAATTTAACAACGCTATATCGGCCATGAAAAAGGACGGAACACTCGCAAGGCTTGAACAAAAATATATCGCTGAATTTTCGGGCAAACCTGAACAAATAAAATTTCAGGAATTCAAAGATGCAAGCACAATAAAAGTTGCAGTTACAGGAGATTTACCGCCCATTGACTATATAGCTGCCGACGGAAGGCCGACAGGTTATAACACAGCTATTTTAGCTGAAATCGGAAAACGTTTGAAGAAGAATATTAGGCTCATCAGTGTTGATTCAGGCGGAAGATCTGCGGCACTTGCTTCAGAGAGAGCGGACGTAGTTTTCTGGTACAGAAACACGGAAGGAATGAAGCTTCCGAAGAAAGTTCAGAATGCGAAATTCAAAAACATGATGAAAGATTCTCTTGAAGGAGTAATTTTGTCAGAGCCTTATTATGAATGGGACACTGATTTAATTATAGGCCGAACTAGATAAACTAAATCAGAAGCAGGCTTGTGAAATTTCGCAGGTCTGCATTTTTGATATTATGTACAAAAAATTCATAAAACGATTCTTAGATATAGTGTTAAGTTTTGCGGCTTTAATATTTTTTGCAGTGCCGATGATAATTTTTGCGCTGATTATAAAACATGAGGATAAAGGCAAAGCGTTTTTCACACAAAAAAGGGTCGGACTTCACAAAAAGATTTTTAAGATTTACAAATTCAGGTCAATGAAAAACTCAACACCTCATGACACTCCGACGCATTTACTCAAAAATCCCGAGCAATATATATTAAAGTGCGGACGTTGGATAAGGAAATATTCGATTGACGAATTACCGCAAATTATAAATGTATTGAAGGGAGATATGTCGATTGTAGGGCCGAGACCTGCGTTATGGAATCAATTTGATTTAATTGCTGAACGTGATAAATACGGTGCTAATGACATAAAACCGGGTTTAACAGGTTGGGCTCAAATTAACGGCCGTGATGAACTTGAAATTTCCGATAAAGCGAAATTGGACGGAGAATATGTAAAGCGTGAATCATTTTTATTTGATTGCATGTGTGTATTGAAAACTTTTACGAAAGTTTTTAAGCATGAGGGATTTGTTGAGGGCGTGAATTTAGAGTAAATCAAATGCTCCCGTGCATTAACAAGCAAGCCTATCCCGTAGTTTTATAACTATGAGGGTAAAATTCGTAAGCCAATAAAAGATATACGAATTAAAAGCCGCCGTTCTCGCAGCACGTGAAAATTCAGATTTGCCGATTT
>CALBPU010000174.1 GCA_937899395.1 uncultured Fretibacterium sp. | reverse complement strand
CCGGCTGGTAGAAATATGTAACGTGAATGTATATTCTTTAGATGTTGTAGGAGTGCCTTTAAGAGTTAATTTTGTTCCTGTTGAATTTGGTACAAGCTCAAGGCCTTTCGGTAAAGTTCCGCTGCTTTTAACCCAAGTATAAGGCTTTGTGCCTCCGCTGATTGTTAAAGCTGACGAGTAAGATTTTTTCACAACTCCGTTTGCTTTTATATCTCCACTTATTACAGGTTTCGTTATTGTAACAGTGAACTTCTTTGAAGCTGTAGCACCGTTTTTATCAGTAGCCTTCAAATTGAAAGTATAAGCCTTAGCAGTTGTCGGAGTTCCCTTGAGAGTTAATTTCGTCCCTGTTGAATTAGGAACAAGCTCAAGCCCTTTCGGTAAAGTTCCGCTGCTCTTAGTCCATGTATAAGGCTTAGTGCCTCCTTTGACATTTACGCTGCTTGAATATGATTTCTTGATTACTCCCTTTGCTGTTAAATCTCCGCTAACAACTGGCTTTTCAGCAATGGTAACAGTAAATTTCTTTGAAGCTGTTGCTCCACTCGCGTCAGTAACTTTAAGAGTAAACGTGAATTTCCCTGCTTCCGTAGGCGTACCAGACAAAACAACTTTTTCTCTTGCAGTTGAAGAAAGTTTCAAGCCTGTCGGTAATGTTCCGCTTGATTTTTTCCATTTGTAAGAAGTTCCGCCGCTCACTGTTAAATTTCCTGTATACTTCTTGCCTACCGTTCCTGTTGTAGGTATTGTTTCGGAGTTTTCAATCTTAATATCAACAGCCGCTATAATGTAAAGTGTTACGTCCATTTTAGCTGTATCAGGTGAGCTAGTTACCTGATTTAATTGTGAATCCCAACCATCAATTTTTTCATAATCGATAGAATAAATATAAGTAACAGTTGCAGGCATATACTTGAAAAAGATTGTGCCGTTATTTACATCATAATATAAATCTATGACATTGTTGTTTATGTCTTTTGCAGAAACATCTGAAACTTTGGCATATTTATCTGATGTAAAGCCGAGACTTTTAAGCTCGAATTTATATGGGTAATTTGAGTCGTCGGTTGTCATAATATGTTGATCATAAATTTTTTGATTATTGCAATTCATTCCATATAATTTTCTTCCGGTTACGTCAATGAAAGCCAATGAATCGAAATCAAAGAAAAGACTGTGCAATTTTGAATTTTTACTTACATCAAGAGTTTTAATAGTATTATAACCGCAATGAAGTCTTTCAAGAAGGGTATTATGGCTCACGTTTATTTCGCTTATGAAGTTACCTTGACACCAAAGCTCTTTTAAGTTAAGAAAATTTTTGATGCCCTCAACGGAGTAAATTCCTTTTCCTGCAACATCAATATATGTTATTGAGGCAATTTCTGCAGAATCCAAAATATCATTACCGTTTGCATCAAAAGTTTCTTTTATGTAATTACGAAAACTTTCGTCAGGGAAGGTTATTGAATTAATTGCACAGCTTGGAAAATCACCAACTGTTAATGTAAAACTTTTTGTTGAACTTCCTGCAATATCTGAAGCTTCAACAGTGAAAGTGAAACTCCCCTGTTCTTGTGTAATACCGCTTATTTGTCCGTTCTGCGAAAATTCTAATCCATCAGGTAATTTACCGTCAATAATTTTTAACCTTAACGGAATAATTCCCGAAACTTCGATCAAGCCGTTATATTCTATTCCTATAGTTACGTTAGATAAATTTTCTGTGATAAATTCAGGAACAGAAGACATGTCAACTCCAACATTAACACCTATGGACGCAGTTTTATTTCTGTATGAAGCTGTAAGGATTGTGCTGCCTTTTTTAAGACCATGAATTTTTCCTTCATCTGTAACATAAGCAATATTCGGATTTTGAGATGTCCAAACAGTGCCAAGTAAAGGAGATGAAACATCAAATATATTTCCGTCTGAAGTTTTTGCATATAAATTAACAGCAATTTCAGAAGCAACATCAAGGAAAATTATATTATTGTCATTTGCAAAATAAAGTTCCTGAACTTCTGTTTTCAATGTTGATTTATTTACGGCAAACTGTTCAGTTTGTGAAATGTATAAATGTTCCTTATCACCTCGTGAAAAACAATAAACATTCATTAATCCTGTATCATTGCTTGTAAATTTAATTGTTGATTCAAACACTGCATTATTATCTCTGCTAGCCATAATTAAGATCGAATCAAATTCGCCCTGTGAAATTACAAGATAAACATCATCTTTAATTTCAGCTTCCGGTCTTGCAGTAAATTTAATAATACCAGAATCTTTAATATTAAGAGTTTTAGGTTCAACGTTTAAATTAAACTTTTGAGCATAGACATCTTCAAAATCAAAATTAGTATTGTAATCTTTGTCAACATTATTTATTGTCTTTGAAGAATATGCGGTACTCTTAACAGATCCTGAAGCTCCTATAGTATTAAAAACCTTGAAAGAATCTTTAGAGCCTTTTAATAGCGCGACTACTCTTTCGCCAACATCATTCTGTTTTGCAATGCTTGAATGAATATAGTGCCAACCCGTTATTAAATCTCCTTTCGCAAGCGAAGAATAAGCATTTGAAAGATTGCCTGTTGCACTTGTTCCGGATACAAATAAATCGTGTTCTCCACCATAAAATAAAGAATTATTAAGCAAGTTAAAAGGAGCTTTCAGCATTTCTAATACCAATGTCGGTACAGGATCAAGAAGAAGCTGTGTTGCTTGCAAAAGGCTTGTAAGAATATGATGAAATTTTGGGGTATCTCCGATGTTAATAAATGTCTCTGTAGAAGATACTGTAAAGACCACCGCATCTTTTGCATCTGAATTAGCACCGTTACGTAGGAAAGCTACAAAGTCATCAAAATTTTTGAAACCGCCGTTTTTAAGAAGATGAAAGCCGTTACTTAACTCTTTTAACCTTTTAGGAAAATTAGCGAAATCAACAATATTTGCAATGGTATCAATAGCAGATATTATACTTTCAATATTATTACTGACATCTGCATAAATTACATGTATAGGAACATTTACAGGAAAAGGAGTATTAGTAACAGTATTGCCTATGGCCATATCACTCCATAATCCTTGGGCATTTTCATGAGCAGACATATTAAAAAGCCAATCACTGTAAAGAACACCTTTGACAACAATTTTAAATACCGTTTGTCCTAAAAGGTTAAACAAATCAACATCGGTATTGAGTATCTTGGTATCGCCTAACATCAAATTTGCCCAAGGTGTACCTTGATGAGGAGCTGCGATTGTGACTATTCTGCGAACCATTCCACGACCGTATGAACGAACAGTATAGTAATTTTCGTCTGATACTTCGTTGGGAGTACAGAACAAACGAGCAATCAGTCCGCCCATTCCATACCCAACAAAATCAATTTTCGTACATACAATATCATCATTCAAGTATTCATCAAATATTGAAACAATTGTGTTAAACAGGCTTTTTCCTTTTAGAATATTTGTCGGACTTTGTGTCCCGTCATAATCAAACGGATACACATTGAAGCCGCTATTCTTGAGTACAGGCAAAATACCTTTCCCGTCTTTTTCAAACGAATTTCCAACGGTCTCATTTTTACCAAAACTGTGAATTAGCAGAACAGGTGCTGCTCGAAGCTCAAGTTCTATATCTTCTTCTTTCACTTCTTCTTCAGGCGGTATATTTGGGTCGGCTGATTTGTCTGCTGTAAAATTCACATGTATTGTAAAATTGCGGGGAGATAATTTTTGGGCATCAGGAAATTTTTCAGGAGCTACTAGAACTGCTGATGCTTGATAAGTTCCTTTGATGACATTTGTCATTACCGGAGTTCCTGAGCTTATATCGAAACGGTCTGTCAATCTTTCTAATTTAGCTCCGATGTTGTCTTTCATTGTGAAAGTAACAGAACCGGGCCTTTCAGTAGTAACTCTGATTATCAGTCTTGAATTTCCGTCTGCTGTAAATCCTTTTTTACGATAATCTTTTCCCGGAATATCTGCGATTGAATATTCGGTTATAGCCGTTTTATCATATGCTGTGTAAAAAGAATCTTTGATACCACATATTATACCGCTTTTACTGTTTTTGCGTTCAATAACTTCAACACTCATTGAAGATTTTACTTCAACATAAAGAAGATCATTATTGGGAGAATGTGTATTGTAGAAATAATGCAAAGTTTCAGGACATTGATCAAACACAACAGTTCCGGATAATCTGTCATAAGATAAAAGTTTAGCTTTATAATTATTCGCACCAACTTTACTTATTTCAATATTTTCAAGTTTTGATACGTAATCTTTAAGATTGACTTCATAGCCTTCAGAAGTTAATTTAACTTTTAGCCCTTTGACATTCTGCACTCCAAGTAATACATCTGTTAATGCTTTATTTTGACTAAGATCCAGCTCTGTTAAATGATTATTAAAGCAATGCAATTCAGTTAAAAGTAAATTTTTTGTTACATCAAGTTCGTGGAGGTCATTACTGCTACAACAAAGAATTTCTAATTTAGTGTTATGACTGACATCAAGTTTTCCTATGGGATTGTTTTCGCACATTAGATCATTCAACTTTGGATTATTGCTAACGTCCAATGCTTCGAGTTGATTATCTAAACAATGTAAATGATACAGCCCAGGATTATTGCTTAAGTTCAGTTTTTTTATTTTATTTCCATCACAATTTATAAGTCCCAATCTATGAAAAGAACTTACATTGAGTTCGGTTAAACTACCATTGCGACAACCTAAAACATCTATGTTAGGAAAGTATTCAATTCCTTGAGTATTCGAAGGATTATCCCAAACTAGACTAGTAATGCGACTCAATTCATCAGGATGAAAAAAACCATCGTTTTTCCCGACCCATTTACCTTCTGAATTTCTATAACCTCCGTCCCAATTACTTTTCAAAAAAGAACGAAGATTAGTATCAGGAAAATGCGCTGCATCAATCGGAACATCAGCCCAAGCTGACGAACATATCATTACGAAAATCATTAATGTCAAAACAAAAATTTTCTTCCGCATATTAAAAACTTCCTTCCTAAAAATTTTTTCAGAGTGAAGATGCTTTTGGAGGTTTCTGAAATTTATGAAAATTATAAATTAAAGTAATGATTTTTTGTTCCGTGTTTTAACTGAAATTCTTGCCATAAAAAATTTTTCCAGTTGGCTATCTCTGTAGGCATGTCAGTTATGCTAGAAAAAAACCCTCATGAAAAATTCATTAGTTTCATGAGTCTAGTTTAATATCATCAACTGTATATACATAACGTTCTGATTCGTTAGTTGTGTTGGCTGTCCTCTTTAATAAAGCCCTCTTCATATCTATAACAACCTTCTTTACTTCACCTGCATTGCCGAAATTTTCGTCCCTGTTGTTGTACTTGTCTTTCATTAATTGCTCTATTTTTTCGTGAGCTTCTGGTGTTATTGTACGTCCTTGAGCTTTGATAGTCTTGTCAAAAATTTTTACTAATTGTTCAGGTGTGTAATCAGGAAATTCGATTATTCTTAATCGGCGTGATAAACCTGCGTTAAGTTTGAGAAAATCGTCAACCCTGTTTGAATACATTCCGAAAATCATCTTGAAATCTGCTGCATTCTCCGTCATTTTTGTCATCATTGCCCCGACTATTTCAGATGAATATGCGGTGTCGGCAATCTGATATGCTTCATCAATATATAAAATTGAATTATGGTCTATTGCTTCCTGAATTTTTTCGGTGATTTTGTTTTTTGACTCTCCTACATGTGTTCCGATTAACTCCGAAGCATCTACAAAAATTGTTTCAGCTCCTCCCAACACTCCCATTAAATGATAAAAATTCCCTAACATTTTTCCCACCGTTGTTTTTCCTGTACCCGGATTGCCAGCGAAAATATAATGGTCAGGGTAAACATCGGGCTGAACTCCTCGTCTTTTGCAATCTTCAGCGTCAAGAATTTCTAATCTCACATTCTCAAATAAATCTTTAACAAAATCAAGACCGACATATTTTTCATCAATCTCTTTGTAAATTTCATCAATCGAAGAAACTCCGTGACTCTCAAAATATTTTTCATAACTTCCGAAGTCATTTTTGATTATAATTCTTGCGGTGTCATCTCTTAATGAGGACTGCATTTTCGCTTCACGAGCAACTGAAACAACATCACGGGCATTTCCGAAATTCGCTCTGTCTCTTTGGTCATACATGTTTTTGAAGAATAAATCCAAATCAATTTCATCTGAAAATTTATAACCGTCTTTCTCACAATTCGATACAAAAATATTTTTCAGAATTTCAGGCTTGTAATCTTCAATCGTTAAAATATTTGCTTTACTGAAACGACTGCTTAAACCTGCGTTCATCTTTAATAATTCGTCCATAGGTTCAGGGTAGCCTGCCATAATCATACAGAAATGATATTGTTTAGTGTTAGTCATGGCCGCGACAATTTCGTCAATAGCTTCTTTTGGATAATTATTTTCATCGCTCTTATCAATTAACGAATAAGCATCGTCAACAAATAACACGCTCTCTTGAGCCTCTAAAATTTTAGCACGTGTTCTGTTCGCAGTTCCTCCTACATAACGGTCAACTAAATCTTCACGAGTTGCTTCAATAGTCATTCCCTTTTCCAAAATTCCTGCGTCGTAAAAAATCCTTCCTATTAACCTTGCTACTGTAGTTTTTCCGACACCGGGGTGTCCTTTGAGAATAAAATTCGGAACAGGATAATTAAATTTAATTTTGTCATCAGACGTATCAATTCGTTCGTTTGAGCAAATTAATTTTGTGTGAGATTTCACGGGCTGAAAATTCTTAAGAGCTTCAGCTTTTTTCAACTTATAATCCGTAACAATCTCTTTAATCCTTTTAGCAACACTTTCCCAACCTTGAGTTTTTGTTAAAGTCTCTAAAGGATCGTCAGTGCTGTCAGAATTAAATTTGCCGTAAATTTTTTTCACGGTATCTTCAGTGAAGGCGATAAAATTTCCGTCCTGTTGTTTTATGTAACGTGCCGTATCCTCATAAACGGAACTTAAATAGCCTGCTCTGTTTCGTTGTTTATCTGCTTCACGGCTGAAAAACATGTATAACGAAATTATTTTGTTCATGGCCGAACGCTGGAAATTTATTAGCTTGCCTTCAACACCTACAATCCTTAAATATTCAAGCATGTATCTAAATTCATCTTGATTAGGCAGACCGATTTTAACAGTGCAGCCAGTGTTGATACTTTTATCGGCGTTGAAAAATCTGCTCTGGAAAATTTCACCGCCGTTAAGACGTTCAAATAATTTTGAGATTGATTCGCTGTCCATTTGAGGTGCTAAAAATATACAAATATTTTCGTTAGTGTTCAATGCGTACTCGTCCCATAAATGTGAAAGCAACTCGGAATATTGTTGAAGCGGTGCTGAACTGTCAGTTACGAAATCCTGAAAGAACGTGAAAACTATTGCGGTTTTAACTTTTGAATCTGCCATCATTTTTTTAGCGTCATCAAGAAATTCAGCGGGAGTTATTTTAGGCTGCTTGTAAATTAATTTTTCAGGTTGTTGATTTTGTTGAGTTTGATTTTGAGGTGCTGAAGGCTCTTGAATCGGTTGAGAATTTGAACGCGGTGTTAAAATTCTGCGTTTTTTAACGGGCTGCTGTGAATTTTGCTGTAAAGATTTATTTTTGTTAATGGCAATAATTGCGCTTTTATCATCAAGAACATATTTCCCGGTATTCTTAGCTCCTGAATAAAAGACTATACATTCATAACCCAAACTCCTTAAATATGAATTTAAGAACGGACGAAAATTATTTCGCTGAAGGTCAGGAGACATGAACATGTCATCAAGATTTCCGTAAATCAAAAATATTTTGTTAAGGTCAGGGCGTTCAAAAACGGAACTCATTTTTTCATCAATCCTTTCGCAATAATATGAGCTATCGCTTGACGTTTTTCGTCATCAGCAATTATTACCGCCGTTATAACTTCTTGTCCTTATGTTTCATAATTCTTGCCGTATTCATTTTCTCGTATTTGAATTTCTCCTTTGAGTTTCATTTTTTCGACTTCTGAACTTTTTTTTGCGAACTTGAACTCTAAAATTATTACAAGTTTCTTCCTATTACGTATATCATTCTCGAAATGAATTACAACATCAGCCCGTCCTTTTGAAGTATGTGGTTCATTGTAGGCAATAATTCCCGCTCCTCTGAGTAACATAACAAACATTGAACGGTACCAAAATTCATTTTTATTCTTGAAGTAATCATCGTAAGGTATTCCAGCAAGCGCCGTATTATAAAGTTTTACAACGTCAGAAATATTGCCCTCTCGAAGTGCTTTCCAAATTTCATTTCCAAGTGAAGCATAACCTTCAATTTTGTAAACGAGTTTCAAATACATGCTTGAAATAGAATCAAGGACTTCACGATTAGGGTAATCAAGAGTAAATAATTGTTCTTGTTTTTTCTCAATAGTCAGATAACCACTTTGAAACAGGAACGACGACGGATCAGCACGCTCAATTTCTTGTGAAGTCGTAAAATCTTTCTGAACAGTTTTATGACGATATTCCTCAGGTTCTCCAATCTGGTGATCTTTCATCCACTCTACGATAAATGACGGTGAGCCGCTTTCGTACCAGTAATTATTAAACTCTTCCTTCTTAAAAAATTGAAGTATTGAAAACGGATTGTAAAGTCTCACTGTACCGTCAAATGAAAATCCGTCATAATAATTCTTCAAGCGCATAATTATATCCTCTCCAGTTATTTTCATTTTTTCGGCAACGCTTCTTATTCTGTCGTTAAAAAAATATTCGAGTTCCTGTTGAGTATAACCAACAATATCGCTGAACTGTTCGTCCATTGATATATCCTCAAGGTTATTTAACGCCGAAAAAACGCCTACTTTAGTGAATTTTGATATTCCCGTAATCATGATAAAACGCAAATAATCATCGCAGCTTTTGAGTACTGCATAAAATGAACTTAACGTCGAGCGAAATTGTTCAACCTGTTCTAAATTTCCGATATTATCAAGAATTGGTTTGTCGTATTCATCAATAAGAATAACAATGCGGCCATGAAGATTATAAATTTCTTCGATTAAATCAGCGAACATTCCCGTAACAGTTTGACTATAAAGATTGATATTAAATCGTCTTGCAATACGTGAAAGCATTTCACTTAAAGATTGTTTGAACAGATTCATATTTTCGGTTTCACAGACAGAAATATCAAACCTCAAAACCGTCGCAGGATTTTTTGATTGCTCAATAACCCACTGTTCCGCTTTTAATCCCTTAAACAAATTATATTGTCCTTTGAACATCGCTTCGAGAGTTGACAAAGTTAATGACTTTCCGAACCTTCGAGGTCTTGATAAAAAATAACGCTCCCCTTTTGTAATTAAGTCAAGTATTTTTTCAGTCTTATCAACATATAAATAGTTATTTTCACGTAATCGTTCAAAACTTTGTATTCCTATCGGCAATGCTTTCATAGCAGTTTACTTTCTCAACTTCTTTTTCGTTTCAGTATCCGAAGATAATTTGTTTCGTGTAGCGGCGTTGCATTTGATGTTGACTTTTGCCTGAGGAGTTTTTCCCTTAACAACCTCTTCAACACATTCTCTGTAATATGCTTTGCGTTCCTCGTTAGCTTCATCGCCTTTAATCTGTTTAAGATCAATATGAGTTTGAATATCGCCGTTCTCAAGAAATTCAGGAGCAAGAGTTATTATAAGTTCCTCTCCTGTTGCCTGATTTTCAACTCCGATGTGTAACGCTTTATCGTGTTGTCCTTCATCGTAAGCATAGCCGTTAAACGTGAAATTATGTTCCTCGAAAAAGTCTATTAATTCCTCGCTTATGTTTTGACGTGAGAAAGCGTTGTTCATGTTGATAATGGCTTTGTTCACGCATTGAACCGCTGAAGGATATAATTCAGTGTTCAAAAATTCAGCGTAGGATTTTAATTGCTCCGTTGATAATTTTTCAGCGTCTTTTGATTTCAGGGCGTTATAAATTTCATCGGCCTTCGATTTCAAGACATCAAAATTTTTGTCGGCATAATCGGCGATATTAATTCCGATAATTTCATCTTCAAGTTTGACACCTGAATTTTTTTCGGCAAATTCTTTTGCTTCCTTAGTTATAACAGAATTGCTCTCAAGATATGTTTTAACTTCCTCAGAAAGAACTAAAGACAGCTTCAAATAATTTTCCCACTCCTGTTTTTTAGCGTCAGCCTCGAAAATTTCCTCAAGAGTACTTAACGCAACATCTTTTGCGCTCGCGATTGAACTTTCATAACGACCGTTATTAAACAATTTCACAGCCTGATTAAATTGTTCGTTAAGCGAAGCTAATTGTCTGGGAGAAAATTTTTGTCCTTCAAAATCATCGCTTAATGATTTCAAAATCGCTTTAGCCTCTTCAATATATGAGCCTGCAATCTCTTCAGCCTTTTTATTTTTAGCGGTTAAATCGTTTTGAAGCTGTGAAAGTTCTTTCATGTAAATATCATATTGACCGCTGATTTTTTGTGAAATATCGGCCATGCTCTTAGAAATTTGTTTTCTGTAAGATGTGTTGAATTTAACTTGAGCGTCCGATATTTTTCGCATTGATTTTGTCCTGAGATTTTTAATCGACGCAACATAATTTTGATATTCCTGAATTTCTTTTTGTTCAGCAGCCTTTTTCATAGCTTCTCTTTGAGCTTCAAGTTCCTTCATCATCTCTTCAGACGTTTTAACGTTAGATTGAGTTTGATTTTGCATTGTATTTCTAACATCATTGCGAAAATTTCCGATGTTTCTGTTTGCCTTGCTATGTTGAATTTCGTTGCGCTGTCGTCTGCGTCGTTCATAATCAAGAGCTGCTGCTCCAGCCTTCAAACCGATATTAACAGCTCCTGCAACAGCCAATCCCCCTAAAATATATGGCATTGCATATAACGCTAAAGGAATTAAAATTAAACCGCCTGCTTCTCCGCTCATAATAAATCATCTCTCCTTTTGAATTTTTGTTTTAGTTTGTTCAATATCCCTTGTTATTTTTGAGTCTTCAGTGCCGCTTTCAATTTCGTTCGTTAAACCTGCAGCTTCCTGAACATGTTGATAAATATCTCTCGAATAAATTTCGTTTTCAGCTCCGTGATAATCAATATGCAGTATTACATGATTTTTAACATGGCCGTGTTCTTCAACAGGGACAATATACACATAAATATTATCGCCTGATGAATTCTCAAAAACAATTCTTAACCATTCTCTGAAATCCTGATTAATATTTTTGTGAAGTTTTGCATATTGAATATAATCTTCTGTTTCATTTGAAGGAGTGTCATAGCCGGTTAAATTTTCAAGCCATTCGAGATTTATTTCAGATGTCATGAAATCAATAATATTTTCGCCCATATCGGAACGTTCACATGAAGATGAATATCTTTCCTTATATACATTAACAAGCTCTGAAAATTTTTTGTTGGCTTCGTCAATTTCCTCAATAAAATTTTTCAGCTCCTCTAATGTCGGAGTATCGGTTCTTTTTATATATTCATCTTTTCCGATTTGTGAGAAGGCTTTAATGATTTCACGGTGTTTTTTGACAGTCTGAATGACTTCATCAAAATTTCCTCTTGACCAAAAATTTATTTCAATGATAATTTCGGTTCTGACACGATTATTAATTTCTTTACCCCAATTTGAAATTTCGTTGTTAATTTTTTCACGTAAAGTTTCGAGTTTTTCAGAGAAAATGTTGAAAGTTTTTTCCCACTCCTCAACTTTATCATCAATGTTATAACTTAAACGCTGAAGTCCTGATTTTGCCGATACAGCAACAGCCGCCGCCGCTTCAAAAAGCCCAGATCTGAAAAGCTGCCTTCCGTCTTTCATAGAGTTGGAGAAAATTTCAAATCTTCCCGGTAAAAATTTTTCGTGAGGTTTATTATCGACTGAACGCAAAACTTTTTCGGCACTTCTCAAATATTCCGCTGCTTCATCGCTGTTACCTTGAGAACGTTTTGAAAATTCCGTTTGAATTTTTTTGATAGCCTGTTCGATTTCTTTATTTTTTTGCGCTAATAATTTTTCTTTCTGCTTTACATCTTTTAACAAGCTGTCATATTTTTTGTCAATGTTTGAAAGTTCGGTATTAATTTCACGTTCAAGCCGTTTTAACTCGTCCATTGCCGATTACCTTAAAGCCGCTTCAATCTCCATAGTTTTTTTCTCACGTTTTTCAATAAGGGATTTAATTTTGTTTTCAGCATCGGAGAGTTTCGTTTTAATATCATCGAGAATATTTTTCACATCTTGAACTTCGTTATCTTCACCGTAATATTTAATTACATTTTCATCGAGTTCAACACGTGATTTAATTTCGTTGGTTTCGTTTTGAAATTTTGCACTGTCAATAGCTTCGGGTTTCGTGTAAATTTTAATTGAATAGCTTTGATTATTAGGAATAAATTCAATTTGCTCAGTTAAATTTGTAAGCTCAAAATCTTTTTCGATTGACTTTGAAGCACTGTTGAAGAAAGAAATTTTTTCGCCTGAATTATTAAAGTGTTCAGGGGGTTTCAAGAAAATTTTCAGAGACCCTTCAATCATTACGACACGGACGGTTAAAATTTCACCATTAGGATCTTCCGACAGATTAAAATTTTTATAAACTTTAACACGGCTCTGTTCCGAATGAATTACATTTGCATAATCTTCAGGGCGTGAACCGTTAAGGCTAAAAGTAATTTTGATTTTACCGTCAAGAATTTTGTTGAGGAAATTTAATTTTATAGCGTCTCTTGTAAGAGCCTCTGCAAAATCAATAATCATTTTATTTATTAATTCCGGTGGATCAGTCAAGCAACTTCAACACCGTAACTTTGACAAAGAGCCGCTAATCCGCCCTTATATCCTCCTGCAACAGCGTTAAATTTCCATTCGCCGTTCTTTCTGTAAATTTCACACACAACTAACGCAGTTTCGATTGAAAATTCTTCCTCTAAGTCAAATTGAATAACAGTTTCGCCGACATTATCATTTTCATCTTTAACTTTTGCGACTCTGACATATGCGTTTGAAACTTGACCGAAATTTTGTTTACGTTCATCAGCTTCATGTATAGTAACGGTAATTGCGATTTTTTCGACCCAATCGGGAACTTTAGAGAAGTCGATAAATATTTGTTCATCATCGCCTTTATCACTTCCGCCACCTGTTCTGTCGTCTCCTGATGACCAAATTGTATGATCGTGCCAGTCTTGATTATTGTAAAAAACGAAATCTTCATCGCTGCGAACTTTTCCGTTTGAACCGCAAATGAATGCCGAAGCGTCAAGGTCGAAATCATAACCGCCGTCATATTTATTCGGATCCCAGCCTAAACCTACGAGCACCATTTTTAACGAGTTGTCTATTGCAGCTCTTTGACCTTTTGAAAGACTTATTGCCATATTAAAAATTCCTCCTGTTAAAAATTTTTATCGCCATACTGAACGAGGCAAACCGTAACGTTCAGCAAGCTCTGCTATTGACCAAACCTGTAACGGCTGACCTATTGCGTTAAATTTCCATTCTCCGTTTTTCCTGTATAATTCACCGAACACTAACGCCGTCATGCCTTCATAATTTTCAGAGAGATTATAAATGCAAAGTTCTTTGTTAGTTTCAGCGTCGAAAATTCTTATGAAAGCATTTTTAATCATTCCGAAATGTTGATTTCTTTCAGTAGCTTTATAAATGCTCACGAGGATAACAACTCTTTCATATTGAGAAGGTAATTTTGAGAGGTCGACCATAATTTGCTCGTCATCACCTTCTCCAGCTCCTGTTAAATTATCGCCTTGATGAATTACACAGCCGCTGTTGTGTCTCAGGTTGTTGAAGAAAATGACGTCTGTTTTTTGAGCAATTTTCCCGTCGCTGTTGAGTAAAAACGCAACTGCATCGCAATCAATATCCTGAACTTTTTCGTTATTGCCCCCGAATAAACCTCCGAAAATTCCTTTAGATTGAGATTTCTCAGCTTCGTCCCAACCTAGACCGACTACAACAGTTTTAAGTCCTGAATTTTCATTTGCTTTTGTGAGACTGACTTTTTGACCTTTAGCAAGGCTTACACTCATAATAAACAAAACACCTCCGTAAAAGATATTGCACGAATTATAATTTGTCGTTTTTATTACGCATGATAAAATATAAATAATTATATTCCCGTTTTCAAAATTTAGGAAGGAGGATTTTTATTAATGAAAACTTATTCAATAGGTCTGTACGAAAAAGCAATGCCCGAAAAATTATCTTGGCGTGAGAAACTCGAATGTGCTAAAGAATGCGGTTACGATTTTGTTGAAATCAGCATTGACGAAAAAGATTCAAAGTTAGCCCGTCTCGATTGGTCAAAAGACGAACGCCTTGAACTCGTGAACCTCATGAAAGAAATCGGAATACCCGTTCGCAGTATGTGTCTTTCAGGACATCGTAAATATCCTTTCGGAGCTTCTGATCCAAAAGTCCGTGAAAGAAGCATGGAAATTATGGAGAAGGCTGTACAGCTTGCAGATGATTTAGGCGTAAGAATAATACAGCTTGCAGGCTATGATGTTTATTACGAGGAAAGCACTGAGGAAAGCAGGAAGTTTTTCGCTGAAAATCTCAAGAAGGCAACTTTTATGGCAGCAGCTAAAGGTGTTGTAATGGGTTTTGAAACAATGGAAACCGAATTTATGAACACCACCAAAAAAGCAATGCGCTATGTATCACTCGTTAATAGTCCGTATCTTGGAGTTTATCCTGACGCAGGAAATTTAACGAATGCCGCTGTAACTTACGGAACAAGTGTTCTTGAAGACCTTGAGACAGGAAGCGGACATATTGTCGCACTTCATCTTAAAGAGACAGTGCCCGGAAAATTTCGTGAGATACCGTTTTTAACAGGCCATGTAAATTTTGATGAGATCATCGAAAAAGCTTGGGTAATGGGTATACGCCGTTTTGTAACGGAGATGTGGGACGTTGGCAATGCAAGCTGGAAAGACGATATTAAATTCGCTTGCCGTTCGATGTCCGAAAAAATTAACAAGTTTGCATATTAAAAGGGAGAGATTTTAATAATGAAAGTTGAGAAGAAAGTAATTTCCAATCTGAATAAGTGTTACGCAATTTCAGCTCTTGATTTTAAGGGCAAAAAGAATTGTTTCCTTGTTGCAGCTGAAAAATCAGACCCGTGTTATTTGTTTGATGAAGACGGCAATAATATTTCAACAGTATGGACTGAACCCGGCGGAATTATGACAATGACACCTGTACCAGGAGCAGACGGACAATTTTTATCGACGCATGAATTTTATTCGCCGAATAACTCAGCAGACGCACGAATTATTATCGCAACTCCTGAAGAAAATAACACTTGGAGCAGAAGAACTCTTGCAAAAGTTCCTTTTGTACATCGTTTCGGATTGCTTGAGAGAGCAGGAGTAACTTATATTCTTGCATGTGCATTAAAGAGCGGTCATGAATATAAAAATGACTGGCGTTATAAGGGAGCATGTTTCGGAGGAGTATTGCCGAAAGATCTTTCGCCTTATAACGATGATAATTTGTTAGAGCTTAAACCTGTTGTTGAAGGTCTGTTAAAAAATCACGGCTACTCAAAAATTTCTCATGGCGGCCATGACGCTGCGTTAATAGGCTGTGAAGAGGGAACATTTATAATCGATCCTCCTGCTGTTTTAGGTGCTGAATGGACAGTAACGAGAGTATGTTCAATTCCGTCGAGCGATTCTGTTTTAATGGATTTTGACGGAGACGGAAAGCCCGAACTAGGAACAATAAGCCCGTTTCACGGAAATTCATTAACGATTTATCATCTTGATGAACACGATCATTATATTCCTCAATGGAAGCTCGGATTGCCTGAGAAAGAAACAGAGATGCTGCACGCAACATGGACATGTGAAATTTTAGGAAAGCCTACATGGATAGTAGGTTGGAGGAAAGGAACCAAAAAGACAATCGCAATAACTTGGGACGCTGAAGCAGGCGATTATAAATACGACATCATCGACGAAAATACGGGTTGTGCCAATGCGATGCACTTCAAAAATTCAAAAGGTCAGGACGTAATCATCGGAACTAACAGGGAAATTGATGAAGTTGCGATGTATACGATAACCGAATAATCAACAAAAATTTAATCCCTCCTCTGAAATTTTAGGGGAGGGCTCTTGTAAAAAATCAATAAGCTATTTCTCTCAAAAATATTTTTCAAAATTTCCAACAAAAAACACCCCCGAAAAAATTTTCAGAGGTGTTTTATTTTTGATTTCAAATTTTAGTTTAGCCCATGCTGTCCCATGTCTGAGCTTCTTCAATGGTGTCTGCACCGGTTAAATATAATTCTTTCGGCACTCCCATTACTACAAGTCCTGATTTCTGATCGACGTAATAATTCTTAGCGTCTTCTTCAGGATTTTCACCAATTACTGTTCCATCAGGAATAATGTTATGACCGTCAATAATTGCTCGTTTGATTCGGCAGTTATGTCCGATTACAACATCATGGCCGATGATACTCTCTTCAATAACGCTTCCTGACTGAACAAGGCAGTTACGGGCAAGAACTGAATTTGAAACGCTTGCTCCGAAAATTCTGCTTCCTTCAGAGAGCATTACCCTGTTGATATTGCAGGGGTGTCCTACTTCAGGATAACAATATGAAGGGGGATCTCCGTAAGATACTGTTCTGATTGGCCACATAGGATTGTAAAGGGTCATTTCTGATTCATGGCCGATTAACTCCATGTGAGCCTGCCAATATGCCTGCAAAGTTCCTACATCACGCCAATAAGGTTTATCAGTTCTCCACTGGTGAACTAACTCGGTGTCGGCTGACGGATGAGGAAGAACGTTTGTTGAGAAGTCATAAGCGCAGACTTTCATTCCGTGAGCTACTAATTTCGGGATAATATCCTTTCCGAAATCGTGGCTTGATTCCTGCATAGCATCATCATCAAGAGCATCTTCAAGAACTTTTCTCTCGAAAACATAGTTACCCATTGAGACATAAGAATAACCGGGTTTGTCAGGAATTTCAGGCGGATTTTTCGGTTTTTCCATGAACTCAAGAATTCGGCCTTTGACATCTGTCTTAATGCAACCGAATTGATTTGCTTCCTCAACAGGTACAACGTTCGCTGCGATTGTAACGTCAGCGTGCTGTGCCATGTGCCAGCTAATCATTTGGTCAACGTCCATTTTGTAAATATGGTCTGCTGCGAAAATACAAACTCTATCGGCTCTGTATCTCGTGATCATGTGAAGAGCCTGATAAACTGCGTCTGCTGTTCCTTGGAACCAGTGTTCACCGCTCCACATCTGAGCAGGGATTGTTGTTACGAAGAAATCTCTACCTCTCATCGCTCCTCCGAATTGCCAGCCTCGTTCGATGTGTTCGTTAAGCGATTGGCTCTTGAACTGCGTGAGAACATAGACTGAATAAATTCCGCTGTTGATTAAATTGGAGAGTGCGAAATCAATAATACGATATTTTGCGGCAAAATAGACGGCAGGTTTTGCGCGGTAACGTGTGAGGGGCATAAGCCTTTCGCCTTTTCCTCCGGCTAATACAACACCCAACACTCTTCCGTGTTTACCCGTATACATGAAATTTACCTCCTCTTAGAATATATTTCAATTATGCCGCTATCGAAGTGAAAGAAGGGGTCAAGCGGCATTAATTTCTACTACTGCATTAAATCCTCATACATTTCTTTATACAGACCTGCTGATTTGTCCCACGTAAAATCTTCTCTCATTCCTTCGAGCATTATTTTCTTCCACGCTTCTTTATCATAATAGCGTTCGACTGCTCTGCGCAATGCCCACATCATTCCGTCAACATCGCATGTTAAGAATGTAAATCCGTTTCCGCCTTCAGGTCTGTCAACATCAAATACTGTATCTCTTAATCCTCCGACTTCACGGACTACAGGTACTGTACCGTATCTCATTGAAATCATCTGAGATAATCCGCAAGGTTCAAATACTGAAGGCATTAAGAAAATATCTCCGCCTGCATAAAGCAAATGTGATAACGGCTCGTCATAACCTTTGAATAATTTTATGCTCTGAGGATATGAACTCTGAGCCTGTAACATTCCGTTTTCAATCCAATCCTGACCGCTTCCGAGTACGATTAATTTCGCTCCTGTTTCAGCAATTTGTTTTGCGGCATTAAATACCATGTCAAAACCTTTTTGTTCAACAAGGCGGCTTACACATACAATAACGGGCGCATCAGATTCTGTATCAAATCCTGCACGTTTTAATAATTCTTTTTTGCAGGCTGCTTTACCCTTGAGATCTTTAACGCTGAAATTTGCTGGTATGCTCTTATCTCCGACAGGATCCCAGAATTTTGTATCAAGTCCGTTAATAATGCCTCGTAATTTGCTTCTCTGCTGATATAAAATTCCTGAAAGCTCACGAGTTGATTCGTAAGTCTGAATTTCATTCGCATAAGTCGGTGAAACGGTGCTCACGGCTGTAGCAGCGACTATTCCGCCCTTTAACAAATTAACCTGTCCGTAGTATTCCATCGTTGAAGAATTGAAGCTCCAAGGTTCAAGCCCGGAAGCATCAAGGAACGGTGAAGGCTCAAAAACTCCTTGATAAGCAACATTATGAAGGGTCATGATACTTTTTCCACCGGTCTGACGGTAGTGCCTGTGCCACGCCAGAGCGCAGGGTAAAAACGCACTCGTCCAATCATGACAGTGATAAATATCAGGCTCCCAATCTATTGCATCTTTTAATTCAAGTGCCTGCATACAAAACACTGCAAAAGGTGAAGCAGTCCAGAAATTCAACTGTGAAGGATACATATCCCCCGAATAATCTTCAGCTTTCAAAAAATATGTCGGAACTTTATCAACATCAGCCTTAATAATGTTTGCCGAATGTATTCGCCAATCATAAGCCGCATATACTTTGGAACGGGCTGTTGTGGTTTTAAGTCCGGCAGCTTCAGCTCTTTCAAGTACTCCCGGCCATGCAGGAGTTACTACTCGAACATCTACACCGGCCTGACGTAAAGCCTTTGGCAGAGAGCCTGCTACATCTCCAAGTCCGCCAACTTTTGAGAACGGCGCAAGCTCTGTAGTAACAAACAAGACTCTTAAACTGCTACTTTTTGATGCCATGAATAACTAATCCTTTCAAAAAATTTAATCTTGCAAAAAATGTCTCCGGAGCAGCCCCACGTGTGTGGGGAAAAAGTTCTTTAATGATGGTAAAAGGCTCCGGAGTTTTCATTTTCTACATGCCCCTGAAATCAATCGAATAAGCTTTGGCAGCATACTCGCGAACGACCCTGTGGGTGTTGAAGAAGCTCGCGTCAAGGGCTATAGTATGCCGCATCATGTCAATCCATTTATCATGATGTTCATAATAGGTAGGAATGACTTTCTTTTCAAGTTTCTCGTAGAGGTCAATAGCGTCAAGATTTTCATCATAATGAGCGTTTGCCTCAGTTTCTTTTGGCTCAGGACCTATTGACCAGCCTGTTACGTCCTCAATCCAGCCTTCAATCCACCAGCCGTCAAGCACTGAGAAATTCGGAATGCCGTTCATCGCACATTTCATTCCTGAAGTTCCGCTTGCCTCTCTCGGTCGTACAGGAGTATTTAACCAAACGTCAACTCCCTGTGTTAAAAGCGACGCTATTTCCATGTTGTAATTATCAACGAAAACTATCGGTATTTCACCTTCAAGTTCTTTCGAGGCTTTTCGGATCTTCTGTAAAAGTCTCTTGCCTCCGTCATCATGAGGGTGAGATTTTCCGGCGAATATGAACTGGACTTTCTTACCTCCAGCGATTTTTTTGAGCCTTTCAACGTCTGTTAATAACAAATCGGCTCTCTTGTAAGTTGCTGCCCTTCTCGCAAAACCTAATGTCAATACGTCAGGGTCAAGCTGAATACCGTTAGTCTCAAGGACGCGTGCGAATAATCTTAATTTTGAAGCCTGATGTGCTGCCCATATTTCGTCCTTAGGAATTGTTAAAGCCTGAACAAGCCTTCCCGGGTCTAATTCCCAACCCGGAATGTGTTTGTTGTAAAGTTTTCTCATTCCAGAACTGATCCATGTTGTAGGGTGAATGCCGTTTGTTACCCAGTCAACAGTTTCCATTTTGAACATTGCGTTACTGACTTCGGCATGTTTTTTTGCAACTCCGTTTACGTAACGGCTGTAACGAAGTCCCAGCTCAGTCATTGAAACTCCCGGCATATTAGGCATCATTCTGTGAATTGTAGCTCGTGCTTCGTCAGGGAATACCTGATCAATCATTCCGAACTCAAAATAATCATGGCCGGCAGGTACAGGAGTATGAGTTGTAAATACAACCTGCTCTCTGATTCTGTCAGGGTCATAATAGCCAAGTTCACGCATTAATTCGAGGGTTAAGAAACCTGCGTGGCCTTCGTTCAAGTGGAACGTATCAATATTCATATAGCCCAATGCACGGAGCATTCGTAAGCCTCCGACACCTAATATAAATTCTTGACAAAGCCTGTAACGGTTATCGCCGCCGTAAAGATACCAACATAACTTTCTGTCGTCAGGGTGGTTAGGTTCAAAGTCAGTATCAAGGAAATATATAGGTAACGGATAACCTGTTGCTCCTATACATTCGTAGACCCATACTCCGACTTGAATATCTCTTCCCTGAATTGTAATTGAAATTTTGTTTGGAAGTAATGTTAATTCTTTTGAAGGATCCCAGACAACGGGCTTTTCCTTCTGCCAGTCGTCCTGATTAAATTCCTGAACAAAATAACCTTTACGGTACAAAAGAGTAACTCCGGCCATCGGTACGCCTAAATCAGCGGCACTTTTGAGAATATCGCCCGCTAAAACGCCAAGTCCTCCGGAATATGTCGGAATTGACTCTTTCAGCCCAACCTCCATTGAGAAGTAGGCAACGGGTCTGAAGGCGGGATCGTTTTCCATCAGCGTTCTAAGTGAGTTACCAAGATCGCTTCTGTGTAGTCTTTGAATCATATAATTTGCAAAGCTCCTTTCCGGTTTTTAAAGCAGACGGGCGAAATTGACCACCTGCAAGAAATTTTAAAACGATTTCACTTATTACTGGTCATTATCTCACAAAACGAAATTTTTTGCGATTGTTAATTATTCTTTATATCGTCCCAGTCAAGTGTACTTAAAATTTTTTGCAAATCATTTTCCGCATTCTCGTCATCAAATCCAGTGATTGAGAATACAAGATAATAATTTTCATTGCCTGTTATTAATGCTACGCTGTCATCTCCTGAAACATTCGTAAAATTAAAAGAATAATCTCCATCGTTATCCTGTTCAAAATCATCGCCGTTAAATTTCAGGTAAAGCCTTTCAGCTATGTCGCTTAATTCTTCACCGTCAGTTTTGTTTAACGATATTGAAACTGAAGCGTCGGTGCTTTGAGATTTAAGCATTAATTCAGCGTCGTTTTGTTCAACCGTCCAATCTGAAGGAACATCGACGGAAAATTTATCGAATTTTTGAATTTTCGCTAATGTCAAAGAAGGCGTTATAAAAATAATGCAGAAAAAAATTATTACAGAAAAAAAAGCGAACAAAAAATTTTTACGTGTCATAAAATTTTCACCTCAAAAATTAATTATATACGTCTCCCAAAAAATAAAAATGGGAAGCCTGCAAAAATTTTTACAAGCTTCCCCAAAAATCAAAATTAATTGACGTTCACGAAAAATTTTTCATGAAGCCTAATAATTTTAATCTCTGCGTTTTCCGAATAATCTTAAAAGATAAAGGAAAATATTAATGAAATCTAAATATAATTCCAATGCTCCTATAACTGAAACTCTACCGACCATATTTTCATCTCTGCCGTCAACTTCATTTGCCATTGCTTTTATTTTCGCAGTATCATAAGCGGTGAGACCCAGAAAAATTATTATCCCGAAAATGCTGATATATAGTTCAACCATTGATGATCTGATAAACAAATTTATGACCATCGCAATTAAGAGACCGAACAAACCCATTCTCAAGAAACTTCCGAATGATGTTAAATCACGTTTAGTATAAAGTCCGTAGATGCTCATTGCTCCGAACATTCCTGCCGTCGATAAAAACGCCTTGTAAACGCTCTCACCTGTATAAACAAGAAGCACTACAGAACATGTCATGCCGTTCAAAATGCTGTAAATTGCGAATAACATAAAGGCTGTCGAAGCTGCTAATTTGTTTATGGCTGCTCCGAGATAAATCACCAGTCCTATTTCAGCGATCGCTAAAATTATTAACGGTGTTTGAGATGAGAATAACATTCTTATCATGGCCGGGCTTGAAGCTGAGAACCACGCCGTTAAAGCCGTCAAAATTAAACCGATAGCCATATACTGATAAACTTTACGGAAAATCGCATTCACCTGTTCGAGACTGTCAACGCCGTAAGACGAATAAGGCATATAACTTTCATATTGAGCCATAAAAATCATTCCTTTCAAAATCAAAACTTAAAAATCTTTGCTAGAATATTTTATCAGAGTAAAAAAAAATTTTTTATGAAGGTGAAAATTTTGGCAAAAAAAAATGATGTTCATGAAATGACACGAAGCGGTTATGAAAGGCTTACGGAAGAACTTATGACTTTGAGAACTCAAGGCCGTCAGGAAGTAGCGAAAAAACTTGAAGAGGCCAGAGCATTCGGAGATTTAAGTGAAAATGCCGAATACGCCGCTGCTAAAGAGGAACAGGCAAAACTTGAGGATAGAATTTTAGACCTTGAAACAACGCTCGGAAAAGTTACGGTTATTGATGAGGATAAACTCGACACTACAAAAGTAGGTGTAGGACTTAGGATTACTCTCGAAGATTTAGATATTAAAGGAAAAACCTATACTTATGATTTAGTAGGCTCGGAAGAATTATCAGGTGCAGCATTTTCGGCAGGAGGGATTCAAAGAATTTCACAGAGAAGCCCTGTAGGTCAAGCCATAAGCGGCCATGTTGTAGGCGATGAAGTTTTAGTTAAAATTCCGAGAGGCACACGAAAGTTAAAAATTTTAAGGATAACGAAATAATGACAGATTATCCGAAAATTTTAAGTTCCGTAAAAGATAAAATACCTCCTGAAAAACGTTGGCTCGTAACAGGCGCGGCAGGTTTTATAGGTTCACATTTAACAGAGGCTCTTTTATCTTTAGGTCAGGAAGTTACCGGACTTGATGATCTCAGTACAGGGCATATTGAAAATATTGATATGGCTTTGAAATCTTCAGGCGGTGAAAACGAACAAAAATTTGCGTTTATTGAAGGTTCGATAACTGATATTAATATTTGCCGTGAAGCTGTTAAAGGGGTTGATTATGTCCTTCATCATGCTGCATTGGCAAGCGTACCTGCATCGTTAAAGAACCCTGTAGCCTATGACAACGTAAATTCATCAGGTTTTATGAATATTTTGCAGGCTTCACGTGAGAATAATATTAAGCGAGTTGTTTATGCTTCATCAAGCGCAGTATACGGAGACGGTGATACAATGCCTAAAGTTGAAAATGACATCGGTAAATCTTTATCACCTTATGCTACAACAAAATATATTAATGAAATTTGGGCAGAATTTTTCACGAGGGTTTACGGACTTGAATGCGTAGGCTTGAGATACTTTAACGTTTTCGGAAAACGTCAGGATCCTAACGGGGCATATGCAGCAGTAATTCCAAAGTGGATAAGCGCAATTAAATCACAAAAAATTCCTGTAATATATGGAGACGGAACAGCAACAAGAGATTTTTGTGCGGTGCAAAATGTTGTTCTAGCAAATATTCTTGCGGCATTAACTCCTAAAGCTTCTGGAAAAATTTTCAATATCGGCTGCGGAGTTGAAACAAGCCTTAACGAACTCATGGAAAAAATTTATTCGGTCTTTGCACCTGATGAAGAGATGAAATTTTTACATGAGGCACCACGTGAGGGAGATATTTTGCATTCTTCAGCTTCAATAGAACTTGCGAAAAAAATTTTGAAGTTTGAGCCTGTTGTATATCTTTCTCAAGGATTGGAGATAATGAAAAATTGATAATTAGACCAAGGCGTTTAAGAGTAACTCAAGCAATCAGAAATTTAACTAGTGAGACGAGATTATCGCCTTCGATGTTTGTATATCCCGTATTTGTTCGTGAGGGAAAAAATATTGTCGAGGATATTCCGGCCATGCCCGGACAAAAACGTTACAGCCCCGACAGACTGCCCAAAATTCTCGAACGTGCTGTGAAAAATAAAATCGGAGGAGTTTTGTTATTCGGAATACCTGAACATAAAGATGACACCGGGACATCAGCATGGAAATATGACGGAGTTATTCAACAGGCAATAAAAATTTCAAAACGCGAATTTCCCGAATTAACTTTAATCGGGGACGTATGTTTATGTGAATATACATCGCACGGACATTGCGGAATGATTAAGGGTGGGAAAATTGATAATGATTCGACGCTTGAAATTTTAGCAAAAGTTGCAGTGTCTCAGGCTGAAGCAGGAGCGGATATTGTCGCACCTTCGGACATGATGGACGGACATACGGCAGCAATACGAGAAGCTCTTGATGACAAAAATTTACAGGACACTTTAATTTTTTCGTATGCTGTGAAATATGCTTCTGCGTTTTACGGGCCATTTCGAGAAGCAGCAGGTTCAGCCCCCGCATTCGGTGATCGAAAAACTTATCAAATGAATCCTCGAAATGTTCGTGAAGCAATTAAAGAGGCATTATTGGATATAGAAGAAGGTTCTGACATGATTATCGTTAAACCGGGCTTGGCATATCTTGACGTTCTCAAAACAGTAAAAGAGAAAGTTAATGTTCCTGTAGCGTCCTATTCAGTTAGCGGTGAGTATGCAATGATAAAAGCTGCGTCTGCTCAAGGTTGGTTGAACGAAAAAAATATTGCGTCAGAAGCTGCAATATCAATGGCACGTGCAGGAGCTGACATAATAATTTCGTATTACGCTCTTGAATTGGCCGAATGGATTTTGAACGGAGAATTATAAGTGATAACCCCTCTGTCAGTTTCACTGACATCTCCCCTTCGCAGGGGAGACAAGAGCGAAAATCTTGCCGTCCCTGTTAAGTGCAATGAAAAGCCCAGCTTGCTGGGGAGTTGGCTCACAAAGTGAGACGGAGGGGCGCTCCTATACTCCCATAATTTTCATTAAGTTCTGTGAATTTTGGTTTGCTTGAGTTAATGTTGCGTTGCCTGTGCTGTTGAGAATTTGAAGCTTTATGAATTCCATATATTCCAATGCCATATCAGCATCTTTCAATCTGCTTTCAGATTCCTGCAAATGTAAGCTCGTTTCAGTGAGGCTGTTGGCGTTATATTCAAGTTCGTTCATGTATGCTCCGACTTTTGAACGCTGTGAATTAACTTTATGAATTGCCGTATCAAGCAATGCAATCGATTTTGAAGCTTTTGCCCTTGTTGAAACGTCAATTTCATTTAACCCAAGCGCACTCGCCCTCATGTCTCCGATATTAATGTAAATGTCCTCGCCTAAATTTTGCCCGATTTGAAACGAGGTGCTACGGTCATGAATATGAAGAATTGTGTTATATGCTTGAGCTTCGCTTGAGAGAATATAGCCTCTTGATTTTTCGTCCCAATGAGCTTTAACATTTGCCATAGAATCAAATTCAATGGTCATATTAGGGCTTAAAATTCCCGTAATCGAATTTCTGTCTCCCGAAATATTTTGAGCAATGGCTTTTCCCGTGTGAGCGTCAAAAATTGATACGGAGAAAACATTATCTTCAGCTTCTTGAATAGTATTAAGTCCGAGAGCGTTAATTAAATCTTGATTATCTGAAGTGAAGGATAATTTTCCTGCTGAACCTGCAACAGCCGAACGAATTACAAAAGTTCCTGCGACAGATTCAAAGCCGTTTTCAGTTTCATTCCCTTCATAAACAAAACTCACAAAACCGTCAACATTATCAGTATAAACTCCTTGACCAAGCTCAGAAGAAATTGCATTGTTTAATTTTTTGCGAACATCTTCAATAGTATCCTGCGAATAAAGTTTAACTTCAGCAGTTTTTCCGTTGCCTTGAGTTATAGTGATTGTTTGAGGTTCAGAGAGCATGAAAACTCCGCTTGAATTATAAAATTCAGGAATGTCTTCAAGGGTTATAACGTCTACATTTGTAGAGAATGATACGGAATCGCTTGAATAAGTTCCGTTTTGTCCTCGTCCTATAGGTTGAGTAGCTCCGTTATCGGTATCAATCCAACCTTGTAACGTCAGTTCTGCGGAATTGCTGATTGTAATTTTGCCGCCGTCCGAATAAGTCCCTCCGCCTATTGCCGCAGCTCCTCCTGAACCTGTTGCAGTAATTGTGCCGCCGTTAATTGTTATGAAGTCAATATTAGTATCATTCTTTTTAGCGTTACCGCCGCTTCCAATTCCTGCTCCTGATCCTGTTGAAGTTGCAGTTATATTTCCGCCGTTAATCGTAATTTTTACGTGAGATTCAGCAGCTGACGCACCATAAGACGGGCCGCTCCCAATTCCTGCTCCTGATGAAGCTCTTGCATTTATCGTACCGCCGTTAATTGTAATTTCCCCTACCGAAGTTTTAGTTACTCCATACTGGCAAGCTCCTCCGATACCTGCACCGCAAGTTAAACTTTCAGCAGTTAAAGTTCCCTCTTCAGAACCGTCTCCTTCAGAACTGTTAATTACGATTGAGCCGGAATGACCCGTGAGAGAATCTTGAACTTCAAGCCCTGCTCTATGGCTTGCACTTGAACTTAAAGAGTTATCACCCTTGAGAAACATTGAGACGTTAGCACCGTAAATTTCAAATGCTGAACCTGTACTAGTTGAAATATTGACATCTGTTAATCTGACTTGAGCGTTAATACCTTCACTAATTACAACTCTATTTGAAGTTGCAGTTCCATTTCCGACAATGCTGTAATTTCCGTCGGCAGTGATTTGCAAAACACCGTTTTCAAGTTTCCAACCGTTTCCGTAATTTGCTCCTTTAATATTAATGCCGTCATTAATATTTATTTCTTCGGTGTAATCAGAATCAGAATCTCCGCCTGTTTTTTCAGGTTTAGGGATTGTAAAAATTGCGCTTTTTTGAACTTGTCCTTTACCTGCGTTAGCTTTAACTTCAATTCTATAATTACCTTCAGTCTGTTTTTTTTGCCCGAAACTGTCTATTAAAGTTATAGCTCCTGTAGTTTTTAATTTCGTGTTTGCGTCATCTGATGACCATATCGCAGTTGAACTTCCGTCTAAGAGTCTTTTCTGGTTAAACGTTGTACCGCTTGCGACATCATCAATACTTTGTCGAAGTTCGTTAATTTCGGCTTGAATATAACTTCGATCTTGAGATGTTAAAGAATCGTTCGCAGATTGAACAGCAAGTTCACGCATTCTTTGAAGCATAGAATTAATTTGATTCATTGCCCCTTCAGCAGTCTGTAACATTGAAATCCCGTCTTGAGAATTTCTGATAGCCCTGTCAACTCCGGCAATTTGCGCAGACATACCTTGAAGGATTCCAAAGTTTGCGGCATCATCTGCGGCAGAAGCGACTCTTTGACCTGTTGAAAGAGCACGAGCAGTTTTTTCAATGGCATTGTTAGTGGCTGAGAGGTTGTTATATGCCATGTTAATTAAGTTGTTGCTGCCTATCATCATGATAAAAAATTTTGCCTCCTGCTAAAAAATTTATAATAATCCTCTTTCATTTTCGGTTAAAACATTGGAAATTTTTACGAATGAATTAAAAAACTCACTTCGAAAATTTCTTCAAAAGTGAATTTTCAATTTCTATTGGGCTACTTGCCATTGCTCTAAATCCGTTAGCCGTCATAAGACTAAGGGATTGTTCGTTGCTGTGGAGTTAAAGAATTTTACAAAAATGTAAAAAAATCTTGGTCTTTATCTGGGTTTATTAATTTTATTTTACGGAAATTTTTTAAGATTTACAAGGAAAAAATGGAGCTGAGGAGATTCGAACTCCCGGCCTCGACAATGCGAATGTCGCGCGCTCCCAACTGCGCTACAGCCCCTTATATACAAAAAAAACGGAGAGTGGAGGGTTCGAACCCCCGAGAGCTTACGCCCTAACGGTTTTCAAGACCGCCGCCATCGACCACTCGGCCAACTCTCCTTAAAACTTGAAGAAGTATAACACAATGTTAAAATTTTGCAAGTGAGAAAATTTTAAGGAGGTTACAAAATGTCCGTCTCAAAAGTTTATAAAACTGATAAAAGAGCTAATTCACAAATCGAAAAATTATTATTGGCTGAAGGAATTAGACGCGATAAAAATCTTGATTATACTTGCGCTGTTTATGATGATGATTATAACGTCATTGCTACAGGAAGCTGCTTCGGAAATACTTTAAGGTGCATGGCCGTCAGTCATGAGCATCAAGGAGAAGGATTAATGAACGAGATCGTTTCTCATTTAGTCCAATATCAATACGAACGAAAAATTAATCATTTATTTTTATACACGAAATGCAACTCCGCAAAATTTTTCGGGGATTTAGGTTTTTATGAAATCGTCAGGATTGAAAATCAGGTCGTCTTTATGGAAAATAGAAGAACAGGTTTCAGCGACTACCTCAAAAATCTTTCCGAAACAAAAATTAACGCCCCGAAAATTTCTGCCCTCGTCTTAAATGCTAATCCTTTTACATTAGGTCATCAATATTTAGTTGAAAAGGCATCAAGTGAAAATGATTACGTCCATATTTTTATCGTCAGTGAGGAAGCTTCGTTAGTGCCGTTTGAAATTCGTAAACGCCTCGTAATTGAAGGCACTTCACATCTCAAAAATTTAATCTATCATGATACAGGAGATTACATCATCAGCAGCTCAACATTTCCGAGCTATTTCCAGAAGGACGACAGCGCAGTTATAGAAAGTCATGCGGAATTGGATTTAAGTATCTTCGTTAAGATAGCTGAAGTCTTAGGCATAAATTCCCGTTACGTCGGTGAAGAACCTAAAAGTTTAGTTACAGGGATTTACAATCGCATAATGTCATCAAAACTTCCCGAACACGGAATAAATTGCGTTATAGTTCCTCGAAAAGAAAATGACGGCGAAATTATCAGCGCTTCAACAGTCAGGCAGGCAATAAAAAATGATCAGCTTGAAAAATTACATGGCCTCGTACCTGAAAGCACTTACAAATTTTTCACAAGCTCTGAAGCTCAACCCGTAATTAACCGTATAAAAGGAGCAGAAAATGTCATCCACTACTAAAGATATGACACAGGGAACAATATGGGTACATCTCATAAAATTTGCGTTCCCTTTGTTAATGGGAAATATTTTTCAGCAATTATATAACACCGTTGACAGTATCGTCGTTGGAAATTTTGTCGGTGCTGATGCTTTAGGCGCGGTTACATCTACAATTCCCATCGTAATAACTTTAATAGGAGCTTTTATAGGTTTATCAATGGGAGCAGGAGTAGTCATTTCTCAATATTTCGGAGCAAAGGATTTTGAGAATTTACGCGCTTCAACTCATACTGCCGTAGTATCTACGATAATAATGTCATTGATAATTTCGGCAATCGGATATTATTCAACACCTTATTTACTACGAATGATGAATACTCCTGAGAGCGTTTACAAGGAAGCTGTAGTTTACCTGAAAATATTTTCGTTAGGGTTATCAGGAACTATGTTATATAATATGGGAAGCGCAATTTTAAGAGCTGTAGGAGATTCAAAGAGGCCGTTATATTATTTAATACTTGCTTCAATCCTGAATATAATTTTGGATTTATTATTCGTAATAAAATTTTCGTCAGGAGTAGCAGGAGTAGCTTATGCAACAATTTTAGCTCAGTTTATATCAGGGCTTGCGATATTTTGGAGATTATTCAGGAGTACAGAACCTCACAGTCTCAGATTCAGTGAGATGAAAATCAACACGGAAATTTTGAAACGCATAATAAAAATAGGATTTCCCGCAGGATTTCAAATGGCTGTAACGTCGTTCTCGAATGTATTTGTTCAAGCATATATCAACGCTTACGGAGCTGCATGTACGGCAGGCTGGGGAATATATGCCCGTGTAGACGCATTCGTAACTTTATCGACACAAAGTATGGCAATGTCAACAACAACTTTTGTAGGACAAAACGCAGGTGCAAAAAAACCCGATCGAATACATCAAGGACTTCATGCGGCCATGAAAATTTCCCTCACAATATCAATAACGATAATAACGATTTTGTATTTCATAGCGCCGTTTGTTGTTTCATTGTTTAATCGTGATACAAATGTTTTAATGTTCGGAGTAATGTTTTTAAGATTAAATTCAATTTTCGATCCGTTTAATGTTGTTGCACAACTTCACGCAGGAGCTTTAAGAGGAGTTGGAGATTCCAAAACGCCTATGTTAATAATGTTAAGTTCGTTTGTAGTGTTTCGTCAAATATATTTGTTCATAATTTCGAGATTGATACATTCGGTTAAGTTCATAGCGTTCGGCTATCCTTTAGGCTGGATATTATGTTGTAGTTTGATGTTATATCACGTTAGGCGCAGAGGTTGGGAATTAGAAAGATAGAACGAAATTATTTTTCATAATACATGGTGTATAATTTCGGCGAAAATAATTTTAAGGAGTTGTTTTTATATGCGTAAAATTTTAGGTTTAGCATTAGCATTAGTGCTAGTGTTTAGTTGTGCTTGTTTTGCAGCTGATGACGATGTAATCAAAGTCGGAATCTTCAACTGCTTAACAGGTCAAAATGCTTTCGGCGGTCAGTTGGAACTCGAAGGCACTCAGTTAGCTCACACTCTTAACCCCGAAATTTTGGGTAAAAAAGTTGAGTTAATCATCGTTGATAATAAGAGCGATAAAGTTGAAGCAGCAAATGCCGTAACACGTCTCATTGAAAACGACAAAGTCAACGCTATCATCGGAACATACGGTTCATCATTAGCAATGGCCGGCGGAGAAGTTGCTGAAAAAGCAGGCATTCCTGTTATCGGTACATCATGCACAAACCCTCTCGTAACTCTTGACAAAAAATTCTATTTCAGAGTTTGCTTCATTGATCCTTTTCAGGGTGCAGGAGCTGCGACTTATGCGTTCAAAAATCTCGGCCTGAAGAAAGCTGCGTTACTTATTGATGTTGCTAACGATTACAGCACAGGGCTTGGAAAATTTTTCCGTCAGTCCTACGAAAAAATGGGCGGTGAAATTGTTGCGACTTTGCGTTATAACTCAGGTGATATAGATTTCACGGCACAGCTCACAGAGTTAATCAAAGCTGATCCCGACATCGTATTTTTACCCGCATATTTTGCTGAGGGCGCAATCGTTTTGAAGCAGGCTAAAGAGCTTGGAGCAAAATTCCGTTTCATCGGTGCTGATGCAATGGACAATCCCGAAATCGTAACATTGGGCGGAGACGCTGTTGAAGGTTTCATGCACACAACATTCGCTTATGATCCTTCAATGCCCGAGATGAACGAGGTTGCTAAACAGTTCACTGAAGAATGGAACAAGATTCACCCTGACAAAGCCCCTAACGTAAACTGCGCTTTAGGTTATGACTGCTACATAATGTTGAAGGACGCAATCGAAAGAGCCGGAAGTGCTGATCCTGCAAAAATCAGGGACGCTCTTGAGACCGTTAAAGACCTTCCGACAGTAACAGGAATGACAACGATTAACGCAACTCATGACGCAGAAAAAGACATGGGAATTGTTGAAATCAGAGACGGCAAAAAACAGTTTATAGGAATAGTTAAACCGGAAGTCTAAATGGAACTCAACATTTTCATTCAACATTTTGTAAATGCTCTGAGCTTAGGGTCTCTCTATGGCTTAATAGCGGTAGGCTACACAATGGTTTACGGCATATTAAGATTGATAAATTTTGCACATGGAGACATATTTATGCTCGGAGCATATTTTGTGTATTTTTCAACGATTGTTTATAAACTTCCGTGGGCTGTCGGAGTGATATTAGCGATAATAGGCACGACAGTCTGCGGACTTCTCGTTGACCGTATAGCTTATAAACCTCTTCGTGAAGCTCCCAGAATTTCAGCGTTAATAAGTGCGATAGGTGTGTCATTTTTCATTGAAAATTTTGCTGTAGTAGTGTTTACAGGAATGCCTCGTCCTGTTGTACAGCCTCCGATATTGATGAAGCCTATAGAATTTTCAAACGGTGTTCGATTAATACCGCTCGGAATTTTAGTGCCTGTTGTTTCGTTTGTGTTAGTGGGCTGTTTGTTGTGGCTTTTGTACAAAACCAAACCAGGACTTGCAATGCGTGCAATATCATTTGATATTGAAACTACAAGAATGATGGGTGTATCAGTCAACAAAATTATTGCCTTAGCATTCGGATTAGGTTCGGCGTTGGCGGCAGTTGCTGGAATAATGTGGGCATTGCGTTATCCGAGAGTAGAGCCTTTTATGGGAATGACACCGGGAATAAAAGCGTTTATAGCAGCAGTATTCGGCGGAATAGGTTCAGTACCCGGAGCTATGATAGGCGGATTAATATTAGGTTTTGTGGAAATAATGTCGGTAGCATTTTTCCCTGCACTTTCAGGATATAAAGACGCATTTGCATTTTTGTTGTTGATATTAATATTGTTATTTATGCCGACCGGGATATTAGGTGAAAAATTGGAGGATAAAATATAATGCAAAGAGTGAGAAATTTAATTTTAACGATAGTTGCAGTAGTTTTATTCGCAGTTTTCCTTGATAAAGCCCCTGAAATCTTAAACGGTTATTGGCAAAGAATATTAAATCTCATAGCAATTAACGCAATATTAGCTTTAAGCCTGAATTTAATTTACGGCATGACAGGTATGTTCTCGTTAGGACATGCAGGATTTATGGCAATAGGAGCTTATGTTTCAGCATTATTGGTATTAACTCCTGCACAAAAAAATTCAATGTGGATTTTGGAGGATATTTACCCGTTTTTATTGAACTTAAACACGCCATTCATAATATCATTGATAATTGCTGGAATTATTGCGGCATTTTTCGGACTTTTAGTTGCTTTGCCTGTGTTAAGATTGGGCGGGGATTATCTCGGAATAGCAACTCTCGGTTTTGCTGAAATAATTCGTATCCTTATAACGAACACACCCAGATTAACAAACGGTTCTCTAGGATTAAAAGGTATTCCTGCACATACCACTTTGTTTATGAGCTGGGGCTGTCTTGCAGTTGTATTAATCTGCATGGTAAGTATGCTGCGCTCAAATTTCGGAGGTGTGTTAAGAGCTGTTCGTGATGATGAAGTCGCCGCAAAAATGATGGGCATAAACACTTTCAAAACTAAAGTTATCGCATTTACACTCGGCTGTTTCGGCGGAGGTTTGGGCGGAGCTTTAATGGGCAATTTAATCACAACTATTGACCCGAAAATGTTTATGATAACTCAGACTTACAATATATTAATGATAATAGTTGTCGGCGGATTAGGTTCCGTAACAGGCTCTATAATCGGTTCAGTGCTTGTAACAACGATGTTAGAGTGGTTAAGATTTGTTGAAAATCCTATCACTATAGGCTCAATAAATATTCCCGGAATACCAGGAATGCGAATGGTAATTTTCTCTCTTTTGTTAATTATAGTAATAATTTTCAGGAGAGAAGGAATTATGGGAATGAGGGAATTTTCATGGAATATATTTTTCCCGAAAAACCGCAGTAAACAAATCAAATCTAAACCTGAAACTGTGCTTGAATTAGAAAATGTAAGTTTGCAATTCGGCGGATTATCTGCAATCAGTGATTTAAGCTTCAAAATTAAACATTTGGAAATTGTAGGGTTAATCGGGCCTAACGGTGCCGGAAAAACTTCAGCTTTTAATGTCATCAGCGGATTTTATAAACCTACATCAGGAAAAATTAAATTTTTAGGTAAATCTATAGGCGGTTTAAGCCCTCATGAAGTTTGCAAAGCCGGAATGAGCCGTACTTTCCAAAATATAAGATTGTTTGCTAATGAAACTGTCTTACAAAATGTCATGATTGGAGCTAGAGTTCGTCAAAAATATCATTGGTGGCAAAGTTTACTGCCGTTTATTTTCACTGATGTTATAACTGAAGATGCTGCTGAAAAAGCACGTGCTTTAGATTTACTGGATCAATTATCTCTTGATGAATTTGCTAATGAAAAGGCTTCATCATTGCCTTACGGAGCACAACGACGTTTGGAAATTGCAAGAGCATTAGCAACAAGACCGCAATTTTTATTGCTTGATGAGCCAGCTGCTGGAATGAACCCTCAAGAAAGTGCAGAATTAATGAATTTTATTCGCCGTTTAAGAGATGAATTTAATTTAACAATCCTCTTAATCGAACATGATATGAAAGTTGTAATGAACGTTTGCGATTATATTCATGTTTTGGATCAGGGAGTTCACATTGCCGAAGGTACGCCTGACGAAATTAAATCCAATCCGAAAGTCATTGAGGCTTATTTGGGTGCAGGAGCTTCGTCTGAAGGGAGCGTGGCTTAAATGTCGGAAAATATGTTGAAGATTGAGAAACTTAACGTTAATTACGGTGCTATACATGCAGTACGTGATGTCTCAATGTCAATTAATCGCGGTGAAATCGTAACTTTAATCGGAGCTAACGGTGCAGGGAAATCCAGTGTAATACGCTCGATTATGGGTCTTACAAAATGCCATGCAGAAGAAATGACGTTCACATCTCCTAAAGACAACAAGCCCGTTTCAATTTTAGGCAAACCTGCTGAAACTCATGTAAAACTCGGAATTTCTATAAGCCCTGAAGGACGAAGAATTTTGCCGCAATTAACAGTCGAAGAAAATTTGACATTAGGCGCGTATATTCGTGAAGATGTTAAAGGAATTTCGGAAGATATGGAATATGTTTATTCGCTTTTCCCAAGATTGAAAGAACGGCATAAACAAAAAGGAAGCACTTTATCAGGAGGAGAACAGCAAATGTTAGCAGTCGGACGAGCCTTAATGAGCAGACCCGATTTGTTAATGCTTGATGAACCAAGTTTAGGGTTAGCTCCTATTTTAGTTGATGAAGTGTTTGAAATTATTCGTGAAATTAATTCTCAGGGTAAAACGATTTTGTTAGTTGAACAAAACGCTTTTGCAGCATTAAAAGTAGCTCATAAAGCATACGTTTTAGAAGTCGGACATATAAGCTTATCAGGAACAGGTGCTGAACTCTTAAACAATCCCAAAGTCCGTGCGGCATATTTAGGCGGATAAAAAATAAACCTCCCTTAATTAATTTTGAGGGAGGCTTATTTTTATTGCTATTCTTCAACAGAAACAAATAATTCTTGTGTTTCAAGTTCAAAAAATTTCAAACGCATTTTCATCATTTTGTGCGACCTAATGACAAAGCCATCAATACAAACGAGAAAATTATTCCGCACGTCGAAGCATTTAGCCTTATAAATCCAAAATCAACATAACCTGATAATCCGCTAAACGTTATAAACAACGTCAAAATTATTCCGCCTGTTGCTGATAATATCGCTCCGAAATTTGAAGCCCTCTTTGTGAATAATCCGAAAATTAACGGTGCCGATAACGAAACACTCATTAACGAATAAAAAATCGTCAACGCTGAAATTATGCTCTCAAGTCTCAACGCTAAAATAACTCCGATTATTCCGCAAATAACGCTCGTGATTCTTGAAAGAGTTAATAATTTTGTGTCTGAAATTTTCGGGTTAAAAAATCTCTTGTAAATGTCATTCGTTAAAGAGCCTGCCAGCATGTATAAAACCGTGTCGGCTGTGCTGACCTCTGCTGCAAAAATCGCTGCTAATGCTATTGACCCTGCGTAAAAAGGCATCATGTTTTTCATTGCTGTAGGTAAAGCTAAATCAGCCCTCGCTAAATTCGGGAAGCATGAGAAAGCCGCCATGCCTATAATAACAGGTATTACTGCAAAAATTAATTGTACCAGACCGTTTAATGAAGTTCCGATTTTTATAGCTCGTTCATTTTTTGCCGCAAAAACTTTTCCGATTAATCCCGGTGAAATAAAAAACGACGGCACTAACATTACAATATAACCTATTATTGCGGTACTTCCCATTCCGAAAAAATCAAAATATGATTGGTCGGTTAAATTCGCCTTAATGCCTTCAAATCCTCCCGAAAATTTTAATACGAACGGTAATGCGATTATAAATCCGATTAAGATTACTGCAACCTCAATTATATTTACAACGGCACTCGATAAAAGTCCTCCTGCTGCAAAATATAATGTCGTTACTACCGCTCCGATGATTACACCTTGAGTTTTAGGAATTTCCGCTACAACTTCCAATATCCATGCAATCCCCAAAAGTTGTCCCGAAAATAAAGCTAAAGTTCCTACAGCCATCATTAACGAAATTATTCCCGAAAAAAATTTGCTGTAACGTTTATCAAGATAATCACTTAGAGTATAAAAATTATTTTCCCTCGCAATCCTCCAAATTTTTGGTCCTACGATGAAAGCTAATATCATTGAGCCGATTCCCGCACTTCCAATCCACCACCAAGCACTTAAACCGTGTTGATAAGCAAGGGCTGTTACTCCGACTGTTGAACCTGCTCCAAGATTCGCAGCTATTAAAGTTGTGAAAAGCAAACCGGAATTAAAATTTCTTCCTGCAACAAAAAATTCTGAAGCCGATTTAACTTTTCTACCTATAAAAGCTCCAATACCTACTAAAATTACTGCGTACATAAATATTACAAGCAACATAAAAATTTTTCCTTTCTGACTTTCAGGCATGAAAAAATCCCTGCTCAGATATAAAGTTCCGAACAGGGATTAATTTCTACCGTTGTCTAAAATATTTTTGGCTGGGGAACAGGGATTCGAACCCCGATTACATGATCCAGAGTCACGCGT
>CALBPU010000173.1 GCA_937899395.1 uncultured Fretibacterium sp. | reverse complement strand
ATACCGATTCAAAATTCCTTCCGAAATTCGTTCAACCCCTCGTCGATTTTCCGCCCGCTCCATTTCAATCTGGCTAACAAGATTACGCCCAAGGTTCAAAATTTTCGCCTTTAGGTTTTTCTTCTCAGCTTTTCTGTCTCGCGACAGCAACTCCGCTGCATTTGATGGCGTCGAGGCCCTTGCGTCCGCAGCAAGATCCGCCAGGCTCTCGTCAACCTCGTGCCCAATCCCAGTAATAACCGGAATCTTTGATGCCGCAATCGCACGCACTAACTTTTCATCATTAAATGCCGAAAGGTCATCCGCACTTCCTCCGCCTCTTAAAATTGCGATAATTTCAACTTCGGCCTCAATAGATTTCATAGCAGCCGTTTCAACTTTCCCTTTTGCGGAATTTCGTGCATTTTGTTTTTTATGAACAGGAGAAGAAACAATTCTGCCAGTTTCATCAGCACGAGGATTTAAAGGGGTTTCATTTTCGCTTCTTTTTTCTGGGATAGATTTGTCGCCTAATTGGACTTTTATATTAATCAGCTCCCTTGTGTGGCAGATTCTTTAATAATTTCTTTTTTTATTGGGTTAATTCCGGAAATTTCTGTCTCGTTGCCAGTTCCTTTACCTTCTTCGGCTTTACTTGAAATTCTAAAAGAGCGTAAATATCCGTTACTGTCTTTGTAATAAGAAAATTTATAAACAGGCTCAGTAACTTTATTTGGTTCAAAATGTAATTCATCGTTTACGACCCAAATCATACAGCCAGATTCTTCTGCTAATTTAGAAAGAAAGACGAGATCATTTTTTCCGCCTTGACTCATAGAATCATATAAAACATCATTTTCAACTTTGATAACCGTTTTAAAATTATGTTTTTTTGCAATATCCTTAACAATTTGAGACACAGTTTTATTTTTCCAGCATTGTCGCGAAGCTCTACCGGTTAATTTATGTCTTTTATCGTAAGCAACGATTTCAATATTAATTAACCCGTCTTCACCGAAAGAATAATTAATTTCTTTAATTGTACATGTTCTAATCTCTGATAAATTTCCTACATATCCCCATTTAGCTCGAATTTCTTTGCCCTCTTGAATTAAATTGTTATCGACAAAAGATAAATCACCGTTTGTGATTGTGACTCTTAATTCATCCATCATCTTTTCATTTTCTTCGTAAGAGAAGCTAGTAATATGATTAGAAATTTCTTCGGGTAATTTACTTCCGCCAATTTCAACGAAAAATATAGGATCGTAAGTATTCATTAGTCATCCAGCACCTTCATTTGAATACGTTCATACGTTGGTATTCTCAAAATAGTTCCGATAGGGATTTCCAAAGGATTTAAAATATTATTGATTTCAGCGATAATCCAGTATAGATTAACGTCTTTATAGTATTTATAAGAAATTAAATCAATTCTTTTTGAATCAGCTTCGGTAACGGTATGAAATATATCAGAATTATGAGTTTTTAAATTTAAAGGTTGTCTAGTGCCAAGAAAATCACCGTTTTTTTTATCAATGTAAAGCACAGACCAATTATATCTGCTTGTATTATTCATTTTTTAATGTCCTTTGAACTCTTACTGTCTTCAATATATTCAATTAATTCAACACTTATTTCAGCAAGAATACATTTTAAATCTTTATCAAAACGTTGCCTGTTAATATTGCATGACCTTAAAATCCATTTTTCATCAGCCCATGTATCTCCAAAAACTAATAAAAGTTTCGGCGGAGTTTTAGTTAATTTACCATTTTCATATTCTGGATATAACCAAGATTGTAAAATTTTAATAGCGTTAGGAACATCTTTTGTCGCGCCGTAATGCAAGAACAGAGAAAAAGATAAAACTCTTGAGCTTCCATTAGCAAATTGTAATCTTGGATGACTCATGCCAGGAATATTAATTTCAGATAAATTTAATGATTTATTATCCTGAAAAGATTCAGGGTTAATATTAAAATCGATTCTAGTAGCGTTATCAGAATCAACGAGTGCCCCTTTTTTCTCAGTATCTTCGCTTTTTTGAGACGATTTATTATTTGATATAAAAAGCTTTTGACTACTCATACCCGGAATAACGCCCGGAACGTTTATAGCACCGATAGTAGACATGATTTAAAAAGCACTGATCCCTTGTCTTAAATTTTGTTTTTCGATCCACCGAAAAGCGACCGCCCCAATTTTTGCGCCATCAAGATAGACATCTGCCGGTTTACTTTCAATTTTAACGTCAACTTGATTATTTACATTAACTGGCGGTTCTGGCTTTTGCGGTTGATTTTGCATGATAATATTATTTAAAGCAGACTGATTTTCAGAGTGTTTAATAAGATAAGGTGAACTCTGATTTTGTTCCTGATTTTTTTGTAAAGAGATTTTATTATTAATTTCTCCGAGCACTCTAAATAAATTATCGTTTTGTAAAACACCTGAATTATTTTCGTTTTTAGGTTGAGTGTTAAAAGCCCTCACTATACTGCTAATATCAACAGCTCCGATATTATTAACTTCCGTAGCTTTAGGAGCAGGTATTACCGGCTGAACCACAGGCGAAAAATTAGGAGTATGCATAGCATTTTGTTCAATAATTTTTTGCACAGGGTTTGAATTATTAACGATGTTATTTACTGTATTTTCCCCCGTGTTTCTTAAATCAATGGGACGAATATCCGTTAAATTATTTTGGGGTAAATTAATATTAATAACGGGAGCATCTATTTTAGGGATTGCCATAGCCGGTTTTATATCAGGTGCAGCTAATAATGATCCTCCTCCGTTAATAATTTTATTATCAGCGTTCGTAATATTTGTCGTGTTGTTTATCACTGCTTCCCTCATAATTTGCTCCGGTGTTTTCACTGTATTTGCGACAGTTTTAGGAATGACATCCATATTAACCGCATTAACGCTAGGCAAATCAGAAGTAACAGTTCTAATAATTTCCTGATTAGCAGGAGTAATATTAGGTAAAGGCTGAATTTTAGGAACAATATCCATATTTGCCGATAAAAATTCAGGTGAGGATATTGGATTAACAGTCTTTATAATTTCCTGATTAGCAGGAGTAATATCCATTTTTAAAGCCTTTAATTTTTCTTGGGCTTTATTAATGGCTTGCTGTTGCATAAAATTATCACTCATAAGTAAATCTGGAGGCAATTTTTTTACAGTGTCATCAGGATTTAAAACATATCCGCGATTTTCAAGAGTTTTTCTATAAGATTCATAATTTTGTACTCCTTGTTGAGGTACAGGCGCTAAATAATCCATTGCATGAATATCAGGAGCAGGAGCAGGAACAGAATCTAAATCGACCTTTACTTTGAGTCCTCCAGCTTTAGCAATAATAGAAATTTCTTCAGCTACTTTTCTTAATTCAAGAGCTAATTGTTGAACAGGAGGAATAACGGTATAACGGATTTTATCTGAAATGTTTTGCATGATTAAATAAATTTCAGAAAAACCTTCTCCAAGAGATTTTTTAAAGGGTGTCCATGCTTTATCCATTTCTTCTACGCGTTGAGAAAAGCCTTCGCTCATTTCATTAAGAATTGTTATGTTTTGAGTTTGTTCCTGTAATTTCTTTTTAATATAAGCAGAGTCAACCGCGACTTTTTTAATTTCTTCATCAATATTATTTTTAGTTGCGATGTTTTGTTTTAAATCTATATCCTGAGTAACTTCGCTTGTTTTTGGTTTAGGAATTTCAGGGAGCATATAAGTACTATCCATAACGCTAATATTATATTCTGGAGTTCCAACGATTTTTGCTTGAGCCTCAAATTCAGGTGTACTCAGATAATTAAAAGTATTATCGACTCGATTTGCAAAGCCGTCCCATAAACCTTTTAAAAAATTAATAGCACTTGTGCCCCAATCTTTTAACGTTGCGAAGACATCGGGAAATTCGAAAGCCCCAAACCAATTTTTTAAGCTAGTCCATAGCTCTTTACACCAATCACAAGCATTTTGAGCATAATTTTTTACTATCGCAAAGACATCAGGGAATTCAAAAGAACCAAGCCAATTTATAAAACTAGTCCATAGCCCTTTACACCAATCACAGGCATTTTGAACATAATTTTTTATTATCGCGAAAATATCTTTTAAAGTCCAAGAATCCCACCATTTTTTTATGCTGTCCCAATTTTTATAAACCTGATAACCAATTGCAATTAACGCTGACGCAGCAATGATTAAAAGCCCTATAGGATTCGCACTTAACGCAAAATTTAAAAGCGTTTGAGCCGCAGTCCATAATTTAACAGCTGAAACAACACCTAAAATGATACCTGCAAATTTCCCGATGGAATTTCCGAAAATTGCTTTTATAGTTTTCCAAATGCCTGCCCAAAATTTTGCATTACCCTCCCATAACTCTTTAAAGCCTTGAGAGAATTTCTCCCAATCCAAAGTTAAAGCGCCAATGACTATATCGCAAATCCCCTCAATAGCTTTAAAAACGCCTTTAAAAATATTTGCAAACCCTTTAATAATTTCATTAAACCATTTTGCGAATGCGTCCCAATGAGTATATAAATAAGCTATCACGGCAATTATCGCAACAATAGCTGCTATAACTGGATGCGCTGTGATTAAACCTAAAACCGAAGAAATATTTTTAATTATAGAAGTCGCAATCGATAATCCTTTAAAAGCGCCGATAACTGCGAGAATATAAGGCACTACATGTCCAATTTTTTCGCCTAAAATTTTCCATTTTGAGCTTTGAGTTTCAACGATTGGAGAAAATAAACCAAGTAGATTTAAAAATGTTTTCCCATTTGAAATAAGAGGTTCGAAAGATTTATAAATACTTTTCAAAAATCCCTTAATCTCATTAACGCCTAACAAAAAGCCCTCAACGATTCCTTCCCACAATTGGCGAACCCTAAAAAATACTTTACCCATATTTACAGCAAAATCCCAAATGCCTAATTTTTGTAATTCACTTGCGAGAGCGTCATCAACATCAGCGATTCCATCTTTGCTAGCGTTACAGGCCATTTTAAACCCTTCTGATACAGCTCGAACCATATTTTTAATACCGGCGAAATTTTTTTGCCAAGCCAAATAAAGAAGCCCAGCAATTCCGATTAACCAGAAAACAGGAGAGCCTAATCCCTGTAAAGCAATTTTTGCAGATAAAACGTTTGCTCTTAAACTGTTCATGGTGGTAATGATTGCAATTCTTAACATGGGCCATATTTTTATAAGTCCGCTAAAAGTCATAATCGCACCAGTAGCGATAAGAATAGTCCCGACAAAAGTTGTTAATGCAGTAACTAAACCTAATACTAATTTTGTAAGCACAGGATGATCCTGAATTAATTTTGTCATCCAACTTTTGAATATAGCAATTTTATTATTAATCCAAATATAAGCCGGCACTAGTTGTTCACCGATAGCAATTCTTAAGCCTTCAGATGCGCTTTCCAATCTAAAAGTAGAACCTTGTAAAGTGTTGTTCATAGTTTCGGCCATTTCTTTAGCGCGTTCGTTTTCGGCTTGTAAATTTCCTATTACGTGAGAAAAAGCACCGCTTTCATATTGATTTAATAAAGCGATCATCCCTGTGGCAGCTTTTTTGTCGAAAATTTCGCTGAAAAACTTCATTTTTTCGATACGTGACATACCTTGCATACTCGTTGAAAATTGTTGAAGAATGTCATCAAAACTTCTTAAATTTCCGGTTTGATCTTGAATGGTAATCCCTAATTTTTCAAGAGCTTCTGCGCCTTTATCACTAGGAGTAACCAAATTGCTTAACATGCCCCTAATATCAGTACCAGACATAGAACCTTTACGCCCTGCATTACCTAACACACCAATGAGCGCAGCTGTTTCTTCAATAGACATGCCGAGAGCGCTGGCATTAGACGCAACATATTTAAAACTTTCGCCTAAAGTTGAAATACTTGTATTAGTTAATGAACTTGTTGAGGCTAAAATATTTGCAACTTTACCAGACTGGTCAGCTGTTAAATTAAAACCTCTTAAAGTATTTGACATAATGTCCGCAGCGTTTGCCAAGTCCATCCCTTCAGAGGCAGCCATATCTAATAATCCAGGCATCGAAGAAATTATTTCATCGGTTTGAAAACCTGCACGCGCTAATAATTCCTGAGAGTTTGCGGCCTGAGTCGCAGAAAATTGAGTGTCTCGCCCCAATTGTTTAGCTTGAGCGCTTAATTTAATAAAATCTTCGTCCGTAGCTCTTGAAACGGCTTTCACTTTTGCCATAGCTTGTTCAAAATTTTGAGCGGTTTTAATAGAACTTCCAAAAAAACTTTCAACCGAGCCTAAAATTTTTGCGCCGGTAGTCATGGAAGCGAATCCTCCAAGCATTTGTTTTACACCAGCGTCAAATTTTTTCAGCATTTCCTCAGAAACTCCACTGAATGAAATTAATTTTTGGCGTATATTTTCAAGACTAGCGGAAACCCTATCTTGAAGGCTTATAACAATTCCAAGCCCTAAAGCACCCATCATCGAATCCATAAGTTAAACACTCACCTCCCAGCTTTTTCAATTTTTTTATTTTCTTCTTCGATATGTTGAATTAATCTTTGAACGTACCATCTAAGGTCTTTTACAGTCATGTTTAAAATTTCATTAAAACCCCAGCCCAAACCTTTAGCTAAGAAAAAAATTTGTTCGTCTACAGGCCAATACTGCCCATCGTTGTTAAAGGAGTAAAAAAATCTGGAATTTGGTAAAGCATGACTTCATTGATCGAGTCACATTCAGGACAATCCAGCTCAATTTTAGGATCGAGTCCTCCTTTTAAATCTGCGTATGTCATTCTAATTTTGGTAATATCGCGCGCAAGTAATTTAGCAAAATCTTTATATTCTGGAGCTTTTCCGTTAAAAGATTTGCAAGCAGCCATAGCCATTTTTATAGTGTCGATTTCTTTTTGAGAGGCTAACCATTGTTCAGTTCTGCCTGTCATGTAATCAATTTCAGCTACACCGTCACTAATTTCAACGCTAATCGGGACATCATTACGATAAGGATAAATTTTAAGCTCGTCATTATTTAATAATTCCTGCAAATTAATTTTATATCCGGAATTTTTATGACATTTGGGACATTCAAAATTAAACATCATATCTTCACCGTAATTTTGCATTCTGATACGGAGTAATAAATAATTTCGGTCGCCTGTTTTCATATCGAGAAGTAAATTAATTAATTCGCCTTGATTTTCAGGGACTTTTTTATTATCGAGACTTACAAGAGCTTTCCCAATAAATTTATTAATCCATTGCCCGTTTTTTAAATCGATCCTGCTGGTTAAAACTCTTTCGGCATCGGCTGTTAATTCTTTTATTTCGGCTTGAATGCCAGAAGGTAATTGAATTTTTAAAATATTTTGCATGATTATTTCACCTTAATATCATCAACAGTGAGCGTTAAAGTTTCTACGATGTGTTCCGAGCTTTCGCCCTCGTTATCACTCCAATTAATTTTTGAACAGAACGCTCCTTTTAATTGCCAAGTCTGTATAACAATCCCTAATCTATTTACGTGGCAAATTTCGACATCTTTTTTATATAACATTGGATGTCCTTGTATGCCGAGTTCAGTATTAACGGCTGTGGTGAGCCATTTCCAAGCAGCTTTATCACCAAAATCTGAATACATTCCCTTTTCAAGAGTGCAATCTCCAATTTTTGCGCGTCCTGCAAATTTAGTGGAACGCACACTGCCTGCACCGTTAAACTCATCAATTTCAGTTTCAATTTCTGGAATGGTAGCTTTTTGAAAATATGCTGCATCAAAACCTGAAATTCTTACTACAAATTGCCAACCTTGACGAGGATTCCCATTAAAAATAGCCAATATCGACATAATTAAAAAATCTCTCCTTTAAAAAAATCAAAAAAATTATTCGCTGTCGAGCATGTCAGTAAGAGTTTCATCAAAATCAGCGTCAAGTCTGGTAATTGCGCAATCAATAGAAATCCATTTGATACCGACAACAGGCTTAACTAATATTTGGCATTTAAATTCGCCTCTTTGAACGCTTTCAGGAGTATTTAATTTAGCGTCTTCGAGTGATTCAGCGTCTTGATCACAGTAAATTCTGTAATCATAAAAGAATCTTGAGGCCGTCCAATCTCTGAATTTAGGTTCAATTCCCCTGTAAAATTCACGCCAAGTTTGAGGATCATCTGGTTGGTGAATATATGCTCTTGCGTACGAAGCGACAGCTTTTTCAACAGCTATTAACATTCTGCGTACATTCAACTCACGTAATAAACTGGCTTGACGCTGTAAAGTCTGCGCACCCCAAACAACGATACCTGTATCATCAAAAAGACAAATCGGATTTATTTGATTTTCGCAAATGTAATTAGCTTCACCTGCTCTACCTTTACCGGCAACATTTACATCAATTCCTAAAGCATTTAATAATTTTCCGCGCCTGCTACCTGCAGGGACAAAACTTTCATTAGCGGTATAATCATTAACAGCCATAACCCCTAAAACATCACCGACAGGGGAAATATAACGTTCTTTTTGAGTTAAAACATCATAAACTTTTATTTTTGGGTAATACATTGCGCCGTAATTGCTCTGAAATGTTGCATGATTATAAACGCCTTTTCCCAGTCTGAAATTAACAGCTTCGGATGGAGTTAAATTAAAAGGAGTTTCGGTAATAAAGACCATGTCTTTCCTTGTTTCACAATATCCCAGCCCAGCAGAAATAACAGCCGGAGAGCAAACACCGGGCACAGCTAACTGCATTGCGTCCGTAATATCATCAAATGAATATAACCCTGTGCTGTTTGTTGATGAGCCTATATAATCCGCGTCTGTTACAGTAGTCCCGTCATTTCCACCATTTAAAATATATGTTCCTATAGCTGGCCTAGCAAGTTTTTTATTTAAAACTGTGCTTAAGTCTTCAATTTCAATATACGAACTTGAAATATTTTCTACATAATCGCTTGAGCTGTCGGACATAGATAAATCTGAAAATGATTCTACTTCGTCATCCCCATCGTAAACTTTGAGAGTAAATAAATTTTCTGAGTCGAGAGTACTTTCAGATATTATTATTTTTAAAGAATTTCCCCATATTCCTGGCGAGCTAGCTTTTATTTTTAAAGTGTTTACGGGAGTTTCCTGTCTGTCTTTTATTTCAATATTTGCGTTTAAAGCAGTCAAGCTCGATGCGTCCGTAATATCTGTGTAATGCGCAATTCTTGAAATCCATAATACAGCACCATAACTCAAAGCCCGTTTAACAATTAATGGAAAATCAGATGTTTTTAACTCACCGCCAAAAACCCTCTCAAATTGAATAGCAGAACTAATTAATTGAGGTTTATTGACCGGGCCTTTTTCTGTAATACCTTCCACACATGAAATACCAGTTTGAGGATTATCAACGAATTGACTTAAATCAGTTTCAGTTAAAGTTACACGCGGTAAACCTGAAGCCATTACTCAAACGCCTCCTGTAATTCTTCAATTGAAATTAATCTTTTTTTCTCTGCGGAATTAAGAGCTTCGCTTATATTTTCTTTTGAAATTTTTGTGACTGATGACGGATGCCCCTTTGAAGCTAAATAAATACTTTCACCGTTTTTGAGTGGGTAATCTCTTGGGCCGTTACATAAATTCCTGATTAATACTTCATTCATGATTTCACCTCATTAATTTTTATGCTTACTTCTTCGATTAACGAATAAATTTCGTTTTGAGCCAAATCGTTATAAATTTCGACATCGTAAATAATTATTTCGCCATTGCCTTGATAAACTTGTGAAACATTAGGACTGATTGCATTACTGGGCATATTGCGCCAATTCCACGTATATTCCCTTTTGCGTTCGTTCTCAGCCTTTATTAGAGGGATATTTCTCGAAAGATTAATAAAATTTGCAATCATTTCTAAGAGTTCAATATTACTTTCGCAAGTGAAATTTACATTAAATATTAAATCAACCCATGAAGGAGATTTACTTTTTATGGCCTGATTGTTTTCTGAATCTATTACTGTTATTTTTTCAGCCGGCCGATTTAATCTTAATTTCTTGCGTAATACAGGGCCATTCAAAACAATAACAGGGAGCTTTGAAATTTCAACGATACTCCCTGCGCTTAACACTGTATTTTTATTAATGTAATCTCTTAATAATTTAATTAACGCCCTCGTAGTTGCTGTTATCATGTTAAAAAAGCACCCCTTAAGGCATTTAAATATATTTCGCCAACTTTATTTTTAAAATCTTCGCTCAAAAGCACAGGTCTTAAAAATGGTCTGGCTGGTATATGTATAAATTCCGTAGAATCTTTTAAATGCAATCCTTGATAATGTAAATAAGCTCTCATTTTAGGAGTTACTCTTATAGTGCAACCGAATTCCTGAACAATGGCAATATTTACTTCTTTGCCTTTATTAACCCCAATAAAAATTTTATCGTTATCATCTAAAACTTGATAAGTTACACTGCCAATTAAATCACCATGATCTATTAAAGGTTTACTGGAACTTTTTCTAATAATTGTAAAGGGATGTAGCGGTGTAAAATTTCCGTTTACAATGCCTTTTTTAACTTCACTTGCACCATAATTCCCAACTTTTTCGGCGCATTGGCGAATTTTATTTTTTAATGATGAGGGGTTAAACAAATTTTTTATTTTCTCCCAATCACCAGTTAAACCGCTCATTTTGTTACGCGCTTCCTTTGAAAATAAACATGTACGTGATAATGCTTTTCGTTGTAATGTGCCATTGGCCTTATTTCAGTAATTATCAATCTAGAGCTTTTTTCAATTTCGATTTCATCACCGACTTTTCCGCCGGATTTTTCCCAGTCAGTAGCGTAAAAAACTATATGCCCGTCATTTGTGGGGTCGTTACCTGAAGACACTGGTACAAGCTTTTCAAAATTTGAATATTTTACTTGCCCCTTAAGAATTTCGGGTTCACTCCATATAATTTCGCCGGTTACTCCAAATTCCGGATCGGTTACAGTTTCTAACCTCTTATATAAAAATACTTTAACAGGATGAATTATTTTTGGCTTCATTAAACTACCGCCATATAAAAGCCTGAACGCTTATAACTTTTTAAAACATTATCAATTTCAGTATCGCCGGTAATAGAATCAGTGTAAGAGCTTGACGCTAAAGAATAACTATGTCCGTCAGTTGTTTCAGAAATAATTTTACCGCTTAAATTTTGTTCTGATAGTGCTTCATAATCCGAAATACTAGGGAAATAATATAAAGCTAATTTCATGGCTATGCGTTTTATATCTGCCGGAGCATTTCCATTTTCATCAGTGTACCCAAAAGTCCCAGAAATTATTATATTTAATTTCCCTTTAGGCCATTTTAATTCACGATAAATTTTAGGATAAGCTCTGTCCTCCATGCGATTATATAAAATGTAGTCGGTAATTAATTCATCGTCTGCTTTTATATATTCGACTTCAGATAAAAAAATCGGTAGAACTAAATTATGCCCGCCACGTCCATCAAGCTTTATTATTTTTTCTCTAGGCTCGAACCATTGTCCCGTTATTCTGTCTATGTATTCGCAGGCTGCCTGTATTAATTTCTCAAGCTTCGAATCCTCATATTCTTCTTCTGTTACACCTTCGTTGCGTAAATCTTCGATAGTGCAATAACTCATATTTTTACGAATAATCCAGATTTCAAATATTTTTCAGCCTGAGGACTCTTTAATTCTATTGTTTGCCCCTTCTTTAAAACTGTCCCGTCATAATTACAACTTCCAGCACCAATTAATTTTAAAATTATTTTATCGGGCTTGTTATTAATATTTTCGTTTTCAGCCATGATTTTTAAAAGTTATATGCTATTACCAAAGCATCGTCCCAAACAATTTTACCGGGATCGACTCTCATATACATTGTATATTCCGTTAAATCCTTGCGCTGATTAAATTCTGAATATACTTTCATTGAACGCTGAACGCCAGATACTAAATTTAATCTCTGGGTTAAGATTATTACATCATCAGGCATATACTCTATTGGAAAAACTTGTATTCCTAAGAATTTCACCAAGCTCCCAGTCTGCAAAATATTATCGCCTAATTCACTGACACGGTCTGCGAGGCTAGTAATATAACTATCTGCCACACTGCTCGAACAGTAAAACCTCATGTTAGCTCTATCGCGTTTAAATTTATTAGGCATTAATTTCAGCATTCCGGGAAATACAACGCCTTTATAATCTGTACTTGTTAATTTAAATTTATGTGTATCAGTGCTGGCTTTGGCTTGCTTTATTACGCCGTCACCAATCGTTAAAAAGCTTGAGTCTGTTCCGGTAGCACTAGAATCTCCATTTAACATTAAATCTGCGAGGTCATTACCAAACTGTTGAGCCAATTCGCGCGCAATACGGTCACTAGCTTTTTCACCCTCGATATTGTCCTCTAAAAATTCCGTTGTAATATCCGCTGCTAAACGAACTTTTACACCCCGTAATTCTTTACGACTAGTATTCGCGCTGGCTAATTCTGTGGGGCTTGTTGCCTCCGTAGCTTTTCTAATTAATCGGCTTCCTATCAATAAGAAATCAAGCTGTTTTTCAGGTGCGGTCATTGTCTCCAATCGCGTATCTTTCAATAACGCTGAATTGTCCGTCATGTAACTTATAAACTTCGTAGCCTGTTGAGGGCTTAATAATCCGCCTTTACCCGTTCCGTTTAAAGTGTCCGTTGATGTTATGGCATCTTTCATTAACATTCTATTTGTACTCATTAAAATATTTCACCCCAAAAATTATCATTGTTCTTTTTTACGTTATTTTCCTCAATTATTCGATTTGAATACCCGCGTGCGTTTTCTATTTTTCCTATGCGTTCCATTATTGGGCTTAACGCGTCCGTCATAATTTTTTCTATTTCATCTTTACTCACTTCTGTTCCTCCTGTTGAATCCGTGCTCCCTGTAGTTTCAGTTTCCTCTGAATCATCCACTCCGGTTAAAACCTCGTTTAACATTACTTGAATGTCTCTTAATTTGGATAATCTAGAGCCTGAAATTTTGCGCCCTGATTTTATTATTTTTACGTGTAATGAATCTGAAACTATTTCCGTAAAATCTTCTAACGCCTCCGAAATAGTTTTGCTATCGGTAATAATTGTGCCTCCATCATCAGGAAATATTACTTTCATTAATGCCCAATATGCTTCCTGAATTGTCATTTTCGCCTTGCTCTTGGTTACCATGTCAGCTACTTCACCTTTTGTGAAAAAATTCTTCAGAATACGAAAAAGCCCCCGTTCGTCTTTGTTTACATTGACTGTTTCGGGAGCTTCTTCTTCTGTCGCGCTCTTAAATATTTTAAATCGTTCTCCGTTTGCTGCTTTTGGTACAAGACTTATCGCTGACACTTCGACATCTTGTAATTCGCCGGGTTTTTTTGGTTTACTCATTTTCTTCTTCATCCTCCTCTATTAATTGGCCTGTGCCTTCAATTGAAAATCCTGTTAATTCGCCTTTTTCTATGCTCTTCCAAATTTCTGCATCAGGAACATGAACTCCTACAACCCATGAACCTGGTATAAAATCCGGATCACCTTCACGCGCTATAAAACTTTCTACAACGCAACCCTTATTAGTTTCTCCATTATGTTCCTTACTTATTTGTGTATTTCTCTGTTTAGATAAAAAATCATGTGCCATCTTCTCAATAGTTTCAGCACTCATATAATTTCCATCTGTATCCTTGCGGTTAGGAACATATACCTCACCAAATACTATTTGCTGTTTGGAATCAGATTTTTTAAACTCTATAATTTGCTCAGTCTTTACTTGTCTGTCCCTTACACTCATATTATTGCCCCCTCTGGGATGTCATCCTCATATAAAACACCTTTTTCTAAACAACGGCGAATATCCTCGTTGAGTTCATTTACAGGACGAGTATTGCACATTGTCCCTATATAATCACCAAATTTTTCATTATATGCATCATTCAGCAAACGAAATTCAAGCAGATCAAGCATATTATTTTGATATTCGTAACTGCTGTCACCGTATGCCTCTTTATACATTGCACGGAGCTTTTCTGCGTCTTTTGTGCTGGGAATATCCTTCATATTTCTTTACCTCATTTCGCCATATCTTTCAGCATTTTTTCGAATATAGCATAAGATTTCGGAGCATAACGTTTTATAGTCTCTATACCTTTGGGATTTACGATTGAGTCAGAATACACCTGTGCAAAAAATTCTGTGCAAATCACCTCATGACCGTTACGCCAATAACTTGTGGTATGAGACCAGTTGTCTTTACACTTATTTAATGTCGCACCGCTAAATAAATCAGATACAGACATTGAACTACTAATCGGAAGTTTTCGCAATTCTCTTTCTACTGAAGCATATGCATCACTTTTCTTTATTCCTTCAGAAGGTTTTTCAGCCTTTAATTTTTTCAGCCTGGCATTTATATATTCGTCAACCTCTGATTTTAATGTCGTGAATAAATCGTATTGATAGCTTTGAGAAAAATATCCGCCCGTAAATGATTTATTGTCTATCAAGTGCCCTAATTCATGTAATATAACTGAAGTTTTTATTGACATATCTTCATACATAAGATATTGTATTAATGATACTATAACTAA
>CALBPU010000172.1 GCA_937899395.1 uncultured Fretibacterium sp. | reverse complement strand
TGAATTTCTGCTTGTTCTCGACCGTCTGATAAAGATAAGCGTCAAACGTGCTTTCGGTTACGTATCGGTAAATGTTGACTTCGGGATTTTTATTTCCCTGCCTGATTATTCGCCCTGCCCTTTGTTCGAGGTCAGCAGGCCGCCACGGGCAATCCAAGTCATGAAGTGCGATTAATTTATCCTGAACGTTTGTCCCTGCTCCCATTTTTTGAGTTGAACCCATGAGGACTCGGACTTCGCCGTTTCGGACTTTGGCGAATAATTCATCTTTCTTTTTTTCCGTATCAGCGTCATGAATGAAAGCAATTTCGTTTTCGGGAACTCCGTCAGCGATTAGTTTCTGCTTGATGTCATCGTAAACGTTGAAGCCTTTGTCTTTGCCCGGCGTTGAAAAATCGCAGAAAACTAATTGAGTTAATTTGTCTTTTTTAGTGTCGTTCCAAATTTGAAAAATATTTTTCACGCACGTGTTTACTTTGCTGTTCGGGTCATCGGGCAATAATGGATTTATGAGCCTTTGGTCAAGTCCTATTTTTCTTCCGTCCGACGTAATTTTCAGCATATTATCAACATTCGGTTCTACCTTACGGGTATGGACTTTACTGGCGCGTTCGGAAAGTCCTGCCACAAGTTGCTTCTGCTCCTCTGTCGGTTTGACTGAAACAACATGAAAATTTGCTTTCGGACGTGGTAAATTAAGCATATCAGCCGTTTTTATGTCCGCGACTTCCTTAAAAGTTTTCATGAGCTCGGGCAAGTTAAAAAATTTTGAAAATCTTGTCTTCGTCCTGAATCCCGTGCCTTCAGGGGCTAATTCGAGTGCCGTGGTCGTTTCGCCGAAAGTCGAAGCCCATGCGTCAAAATTTTGAAGCCCCATCGACTGCAATTTCCCCATCTGCAAATATCTCTGCATGGTGTAAAGTTCCGTCATTGAATTACTGACGGGCGTTCCCGTCGCAAAAATTATTCCTTTTCCGTTCGTAAGTTCGTCCATGTAACGGCACTTCATGAACATATCCGAAGATTTCTGTGCTTCGGTCTGCGAAATTCCGGCAACGTTCTGCATTTTCGTGTAGAGATACAGATTTTTATAGTTGTGAGCTTCATCGACAAAAAGGCGGTCAACTCCAAGCTCCTCAAACGTGATTACATCGTCCTTTTTGTGGGAAGCCTGTAACTTTTCGAGCTTCGTTTCGAGATTTTTTTTCGCGGCTTCCATCTGTTTAACACTCCAGCGTTCGCCCCTCGAACCTTTAAGTTCGGCGATCCCATCCGTAATTTCTTCAATCTGAGATTCAATGAACCTTGCCTGACGTTCGTGGGACAGCGGAATTTTCTCAAACTGTGAATGCCCGATTATTATTGCGTCATAATCGCCCGTTGCGATTTTCGCGCAGAATTTTTTTCTGTTTTTCGTTTCAAAATCGCGCTTTGTTGCGACTAAAACGTTCGCGCCCGGATAAAGTTTGAGAGTTTCAGTTGCCATCTGTTCCGTTAAATGGTTCGGGACTACGAAGAGACTTTTATGAGAAAGTCCGATTCGCTTAGATTCCATTGCCGCCGCCACCATCTCATAAGTTTTTCCAGCTCCTACTTCATGCGCTAAAAGCGTGTTGCCTCCGTATAAAATTCTTGCGATTGCGTCCTTTTGATGTTTTCTTAAATTTATGTCGGGATTTATGCCGCCGAATTTCAAGTGGCGTCCGTCATATTCACGCGCACGTGTCGAATTAAAGCGTTCGTTATAGATATTCACAAGCCTTTCTCTGCGTTCGGGGTCTTCAAAAATCCAGCCTTTGAATTTTTCTTTTATTTCTTCCTGTTTCTGCTGGGCTAATGTCGTGGCTTCGTTGTCAATTACGCGCCGTTCATTGCCGTCAGCGTCATTAACGGTTTTGAAAACTTTTACGGTTTTAAGGTTCAGCGTGTCCTCGATTATCCCGTAAGCGTTTATAGACTCAGTTCCGTAGGTAGTGTTCGCTAAAATATTTCCAGCGTCAAGTCTTTTGCCCGAAATATTCCACGATGAAGTCTGAGGCGAATAGCTGACGTTTACGTTCCGTCTGAAATAACCCGGAGTCTGTAAAAGTTCATGCGTAAACTGTTCAACGTATTCGGGCAGAACCCATGTTGAGCCTAACCGCACGTCAATCTCAGTAGCTTTTAATTTTTCGGGCTGTGCGGATTCAAGTGCCTTGACATTCTCTTCAAATTCGGGATTTTCGGCGGCTAAAAATTTCGCCATAAATAATTTTTCACGGACATTCCCCGATAAATATTCGTCAGCGGTCTGATATTCGGGCTTATCGGGTTCTCCCCCAAACGGGGCTGGCTTCGGAACTTTGAAAATTTCGCCTTTGAGTTCAGAAAATAATTCTTCCTCGCTCTTGCCCGTAAGCGAACTCATGTATCCCATGTCAACACGGGCTTTTTCCGACATTGACAGCAAAAGGGCTTCCTGCGCCGTTTCTACGGAAGTTGGGACAATATTCTGCTGAATCGTCCTTTTCGTGAACATGTCCGACTTTCCGATAAAATTTCTGTGAGAATCTAAATTTTCGAGTCCGCAAATTAAATAATATGAGCTGTCCTCATCGAATGCTTTCGCGTTCTGCGAATCGTTAATCCGTCCGTAAGTCCGTGAAAAATTATCGTAAGCCTGATTTAATTTTTTCTGAAGCTCCGATAATTTTTCATCACTGCACCCGTCCATTTGAGCGTTTATGACTTCTCTGCAAGCGTCCCTGACTTTCACCATGCCTTTCGCCCTGCTTACTGCTGTGGCTGGCAGGTCGGGCTTGTACATCAGTGAATTTTCGCGGTAATAAAGTTCGCCGTCAACGAGGGTGTAGCTGAAATTTCGGACGCTCGGATCGGCTGGGATTGATTCCCTGACATTCTCCTGAGTCTGAATTTCGCGTTCTTCGATTCGTCCTTGAATTTTGCCGAGTGCCTCGTGAAGTTGCGCTTGTAAATCCGCGCCCTCTATTGGTTCGCAGGTCGTTTCGTCATCGTTGCCGTAAAGACTTTTGCCTTTCGCCATTTTTCCCAAAATCATTTCGGGGCGGTTGGCAAAATAAT
>CALBPU010000171.1 GCA_937899395.1 uncultured Fretibacterium sp. | reverse complement strand
AAGCGACAACCAAGCTAACAGGTTTTGTCCGTAAAATATTCAACCTTTCAAGAGCGAAATTTAATCAGTCTTAAGGTCTGATGTACCGATACGTTAGTCGGGAACTGAAGCCTTCGGAGCGTTACACCAAACGTAAGTAGCAAGTTTTACAAGCGAAAGCGGACGCGTTGAACAAGGAATGAAACATAAGAGTTGATTTATGACTTTTTATAAGTTTTCTGTAACGGCAGGAATCAACGAAGATAAAGAACGTGTAGCAACTGATATGTTGAAAGATGGCAAGCCCATGAATGAAATTACACGATATAGCAGATTGAATGAAAGCGTGATTCGTAATCTTGCTACGTCTTTAGGATTAATAATTCCGTAAAATTTCTAAAAAACTTTAAAAAGTTCTTAAACAATAAGGAAAGGATTGTGGACATTGAAAAGCTTAAGAATTTTTATCGTGTCGTTTTGTATTTCGTTGTTTGTTGTCTCACAAGTGTTTGCTGCAAACGTAGCAGTTGAAAATGGACTTTATATTGTCAACGATGCGAACGGACGCGCGGTAATTACCGATGGTAAAAAAGCTGTTGCCCGTGAACAAGCCAAACAGGAAGCATTACGCGATGCTCTTGAAAAAGCAGTGAACACTTGTGTACCTGGGATAGATAAAAAAATAGAATATGCCTCGTTGATTGAAAAAATATTCTCGAAAACTTCAACTCTCGTAAAAAATTTCAAAGCTGTCAAAGAAAACGTTGATGGCGACACTTTGATGTTAAACGGCGTTTGTCAAATCAACGAAAGAAAACTCGATGACATTCTCGGTCCGCAGATAATTTCTATGTTGGGAAATCCACGAGTCATGATAATCGTCGATGAAAAAGTCGGAAAAGAGGCTCCGTTCATTTCGACAGTTGAGGGTGAGCTACTGCAAATATTCGAACGTGCGGGATATTTAATTGTAGATCCCGATCAGGCAAAAATGTTACTTAATCTTGATCCCCAGAAGGCATTTAATGATCCTTCATTAATTGGCGGTGCTGCAAGAACTTTAAGAGCAGACATCATAATTCTAGCCAGAGCTGTAGCTGGAGCTTTTGCGAATCAAAAAATTCACGGAATAAATCTTTACGGTGTTAGTGGGACTGTTCAGCTAAAAGCAGTTTTGACGCAAACGGCCTACCAAATAAGTTCAAAAACAATTTCAGGCGGTACAGGCAAAAAACCTGTTCAAACAGTTAGCGGCGGAGCTGAAAAAATCTTCAGAGCGTCCGTTGCGCAGGCTGCAGAGGAAATACTCTATAAAATTGCTTACAGTATGGCTTCGGCAGGTTCAGCACTCGGCGGCACGACTATAAATGTGAAAATTGCTGGTGCTGATTTCAAACAATCTGAAGCAATTAAAAAATATCTGCTCGAATTTATGGGAGACGGCGGAGAATTATTCACCCGTTCCTTCAAGGACGGTCTGCTCGAAGTTGATTTAGTTTCGTCGAAGAATGCCGAAGAAATTGCTTCGTTCCTTTCGGATTATGCCAAAATCGAAACATTTACGCCTCAAAATTTATCCGCGCGTATAGCCTCCGCTGAGCAAAAGACTCCAGTTACTGTTGATAAGCCCAATGTCGTAATTAATATTCATATCGAAAACGTTCGTTGGAAGAATGACGCTATCGACATTGAGAACGGGGTCAAGAATTTCATAGGCTCATCAGGCGAAGTTAAGAGCGTGTTTGCTTCTCCGGCTGTGAATTTGGTCGTAACATATGACGGAGAGATTCCTGAAGGCAAGGATGCCGCCGCAATTAAAGAATTTCTTGAAAGAATCAGCATCAGAATCGATAGCACAACAGAAGACTCTGTTCAAGGCTGGAGAAAAGGTTGGCTTTAAATATTAATTAAAATTCAGAAATGAGGAATAAAAATTGGCAAAAAAATTTTTCGCTGTAATTTTAGTTTTAAGTCTCGTAATGACGATGACATTCACTGCCGAAGCCGCTAAAAAGAAAAAAAACACTCCTAAGGCTCAGGCAGTTTCTACAGTTTCGGATTCAGTTTTGCCAAAACGCGGAGATATTGCCGTCCTTGTTGAGGGCGACGACGAACAGCACGTTAAAATCACCGAGGCTAAAATAATTGACTCGCTTGTCAATCACGGCTACAGAGTTGTTGATGAAAAGAAAATGAAAGCAATCAGAGCCGCCGCAGTCAGAGCACAGGCTGCAAAATACGCTCTTCAAGGTAATGTTGATGGAATTTTACGTCTTAATGGGAGTTATAGCTGTGCAGCAACTGTAGTAGCACGAGTCCAAGCAGGTCAGCCTGTTCAAAATCAATTTCAGCTTTACACTGGCAACGCGACCATAGCGATTTTGGCTGTAACTTCAAACGGAACTAAACTCGGCGGAAAAACGGCAATGAGCAAGGAAGTAGCTTTTTCTGAATACGAAACTCAGGTTAAAGCAATCGAAGCCGCCGTTGAAGAAGGTATGACTCAGATGTATTAACGAGGCAGAAACGTAAACATCCCCACGACTAAAGTCGGTGGCTTTCAGTGAAGTTTGGCTATACTGCCCTTATTCGCTGGGGCTGGTCTACGCAGCCTCTATCCTGTAAAGCCCGAAGACTTATCAGATTACATTACTTTCTGGGGTAATTATATTAAAAAATCACTGTAAAATCAATTTTTCAGCGATTTTTTTAGAAAGGAGAAATAGCGCGCTTCCTCCCCATAGCTAAAGCTAGGGGTATCCGCGCGAAGTTTTGATGAAAAAAAGTTTTTTTGTTGCGTTAATTTTTGTTCTTTGCCTGACAAGTTATTCATGGGCAAAACCGAGAATGACCGTCCGCGCTTTTGAAGACAGAACCGAAGACGGCAATGCCCCGGCCGCTGCCGTAATGGACATGATGGTCACGGAACTCAATAAAGCCGGAGTCTTTGACCTCATGGAACGGGAAAGACTTGATTATATTGCTGATGAGATTCGCTTGGGACAGTCAGGCTTGATGGATCCTTCGACAGCTCCCAAGGTCGGAAAAATTAAGGGAGTTGAATACACTATGACAGGTGCTATCACGCTTTATTATTACGATGAGAAAGGCGCAGGCATAGCGATCCCGATTATAGGCGGAGCGAGTCAGAAGAAAACAGCTTACGTTACTCTTGAAATCAGAATCATCAGCAACACTACAGGCGAAATTGTCTATACTTCGGATCAAATCGGCACGTCGAATCGCGATTCAAAGGGTGCTATAGCAGCCTACAAGGGCTTTTACATCGGCGGTTATAAACGGCAGTATGGCGGACAGCTGGGTTCAGCAACAAGGGAAGCAGTTTTGAAACATGTAGCTGCGATAAAATCACGAAGCTGGGAGTGAATTGATTCATGAATAAAAAAATATTTTTATGCCTTATTTTATGTTTGATGGCTTTTAATGCCGAAGCCGCTTCGTCAGAAAAACAGGTGCGTCTCGGTGTTATGAAATTTTTGAGCAGAGCCGAGGGGATATCCGCAGATCATGCCGCCGCAGTAGGTGATGTTTTTGCCCGTATGCTTACAAGTTCGAAAACAATTTCGGTTATAGAACGTGATCAGCTTGACGCAATAGCCAGCGAACATCAGTTAATAATGTCGGGAATGGTAACGGAAGAATCCGCAGTTAAAATCGGAAGAATAGCCGGCTGTCAATATATGATACTCGGAGCCGTAACTAACATTGAAAAAAGCGAATCTTCAACAAACGTTTTTATTTTTGGAACAAGCAAACAAAGTGCTGTAGCTACGATTGATGTCAGGGTCGTTGACGTGGAAACTACAGAAGTAAAATTATCTTTGTCCGAGACAGGAACTTCATCACAGAAGGGAACTTCTTTTAATTTTTACGGTCTTACGAATGATAAATTATCATTAGAAGGAATGGAAGCTGGAGCTATAGCCGATGCTGCGTCAAGATTAAGTCTTAAAGTCCGCGAAGCTCTAACAGGCGAATATGCTCAAGTTATCGATGCTGACGGCAAAGACGTTACGCTGAGCATCGGTGCGACTGGCGGTGCTCAAAACGGGAAAATGTTCAGGGTTTACACTGACGGCGCAGAACTGTTTGACTCTGACGGACGTTCCCTCGGGCATAGAATGAATGACATTGCAGTCGTAAAGATCGTTGACGTTCAAAGAGATTTCAGCATAGCAGAGACTGCAGGAAAAGGTGCTGGAAGTATTAACCTTGTTCGTCGTGGCGATAAAATTTATCCTGTTACGCCCGAGGAATTGCAAAGTTTAATCAAACGTAAAGCATTTCCCAAAGGCAGACCTAAGGAGTTAAAAACAGATAGTGATCTTGATAACTTCTTAAATGAAGCGCGGTCTGAAAAAGCAAAATCAAAATCAAGTTCTTCAACTTCAACTTCAACTTCAACATCAAAATCAACATCAAGAACACGAACTAAAACTAAAAAATCAGAAAGAAATTAAATCATGGACTATTTAATCGCGATATACACGGGCAAAAAAATCTATACGCTGATTCTAAAGTCCGGCGTTACTGCGACAGTAGGAAATACTCAAAGCGATTCCGTATTTATTGACAAATCAAATTTGGGCAGTTCTTACTTGATTTTAGCTTGTGATGCTGGCGGTGTAAGAATCTTGTCGCGTTCTCCAATGAAAATCGGGGATAAGACAACTTCAAACAGAATTTTTTCTGCCGGGGACGTTGTGTCCATCACTGAAAAAATAACGCTCGCTGTATTTGAAAGTAAATGCAGGGTCGACTCGCTGCTTTCGTTAAGCGAATTTGAAGAATTAAATCTCGGACGTTCATATAATAAGAACGATATTTGCTTGAAATATCACGATGTCTCTCAAATTCACGCAAGATTAACGAAAGAGAACGGGCATTGGTTCATAAACGACCTCGGCAGCAGAAACGGAACTTTTGTGAACGGTGAGATTGTCGGAGTTAATAAACCTGTTTTAGCTGAAAATCTTAATATTTTTATGGGCGGTTTCGTTTTTTACATTCAAAATGACATTTTGCGTTTCACGAATACGCCCGGCGAAGTTGAGTTCCCTGTAGATATTATCCCGGCTTTAACTCCTATAGTCTCGAGAGCGAAGCGTTACCCGTTTTTCCAAAGGTCTCCAAGACTTAGAACAAGAGTCGAAAAATCAGATTTTGAGATTCTTCCGCCGCCTAACGCAGGAAATAAACCGCAAATTTCTTGGCTCACGCTTTTAATGCCGCCATGCATGATGGTTATAGTTATGTCATCAGTCGCGTTTTTCATGAAAAATTTCACGATGCTGATGTATTCTGTGCCTATGTCATTAATAAGCGTTGTGGTAACGATCGTGAACAACAGAAACAACGCGAAAAAATGGCAGAAAAACAACGGCGTTGCGCTCGAAAAATATTCAGAACATTTAACCGAACGCGAACGGGATATTACTAATGCCGAAAGTGCTTATATTGCGGCATTATCCACAGTCAATCCCGGAGTCAGTGAATGTATCTCAATGGCAGAAAATGTAAACCGCAGATTATGGGAAAGAACTCCAAGAGACAGCGATTTTTTAAGCGTAAGGCTTGGCACAGGCGAAATAAATTCAAATGTCAGCATCAGGATTCCTCACACTCAAATTCAGCTTGAAGAAAACATCTGCATAAAACAGGCCCAAGAACTTCAACAACGTCATATGGTGCTAAGCGGCGTTCCTATTTGTCATTCTTTTTTAGTTTTTCCGATAACAGGTCTTGCCGGGCGTCCTGATCGGGTAAAGAATACTGCTTTCAGAATAATTCTTGATCTTGCGACGCATCATTCTTATGAAGAAGTAAAAATTCTTTGCGTTTATCCGGAAAGCGAGAAAAAAGATTGGGAGTGGCTGCGCTGGCTTCCACATGTATGGAATCAGGCAAAGACAAAACGTTATATGGCTTATACGTCTGATGACGCAAGGTCGGTTTTAAGAGAAGTCGGCGAAACTTTGAAAATCAGGCGCAGGGATGTCAATGTTGATGACGCAAAAAAAGATTTTATCCCCGAAACTCCTTTTTATTTTCTTTTGCTTGCCGACCGCGATTTAGTCGAAGCAAGCGGAGAACAATTTTTCCCCGAAAGTGCTGCGCTTGGCTTTGCGGTTCTTTATGCTTACGGTGATTTAGGCTCACTGCCAGGTGAATGTCAAAGCGTCATAACCTGCGACTCTCCGGCATGTATTCAAAATACACAGCCAGAAGCAAAAACGAGAAATATTTTCTTTGAACCTGACAAAGTTCAACAGGAACAGCTCGATAATTTTGCCCGTGCTTTAGCTCCCGTAAGGCTTATTCAATCTGGGAAAGGCGACCAGTGGCCTAAGAGTATTTCATTCTTGCAAGGTTTTCATGTTCATACAGTTGCTGAACTTGATGTTTTCGGACGCTGGAGCACGAGTTTTTCGCCGAAAAGTCTGGCGGCTCCGATAGGCGTGCGACAAAACGGAGATACTTTTTCATTCGATGTCTATGAAAAGTCTATGGGACCTCACGGAATAACCGCAGGAACGTCAGGAAGCGGAAAGAGTGAAATGCTTACAACGTGGCTTTTGTCAATGGCTTTGAATTTTTCGCCTGATGACGTAAATTTTGCTTTAATCGAATTCAAAGGCAACGACCTTTCTAATATATTAAAGCCTCTTCCCCATATAGCTGGAGTCGTCAGCAACATGAATGACCCTTCGACAATAACTCGCTGCATAAAATCTCTTGAAGGCGAAAAGGCGCGGCGAATGAAAATTTTTGAGCAGGCTACTTGGCTTTCAACGAAATCTATTTCAGCCTATCAGATTTATCAGAAGGAACATCCGGAAGTTCCGCCTTTGCCATATTTAATAATAGTAGTTGACGAGTTCGCGGAATTTGCTACACAATATCCTGAATACGCCGGAGATTTCATTAATTCTATCGTTCGAGTTGGTCGAAGCATCGGAATGTATGCTACTCTGACCATGCAGTCTCCGCAAGGTGTTGTCAAAGGGCAGGTCAGTGCTAACACAAAATTTAGAATTTGCTTAAAAACCGCAAACGCTTCAGAAAGCAAAGAAATTCTCGGCACAAACGATGCTTTCGGGATTTCAGCTCCTGGGCGTGCTATTGTAAAGGTCGGCAATAATGAGGTTTACGAACAGGTTCAAACTTTTTATGCCAAAGCACCTTACAATCCCGAAAAAGGACAAAAGGCGGCGGTTACAGAAATTAATATCGTGTCATTGAATGGAAATAGAACTCGTCCCGAAATTTATGACAAAACTATTAAGGCGAAACGAAATGCATTAAGCGAAGGTAATGCTGTTGTCAACAACATAATTGACACGGCAAAAGAAAATAACATTCCTTGGGCGCGTCATGTTTGGCTCGACCCGTTGCCCGAAGTTCTTTCGCTTGATGAACTCATCAGCAGTTCGCTCGCGTTTACTGATGGAACTTGGCAGGCAAAAAATTCAGGACTTTCCGTAACTGTCGGAAAGATTGACGATCCTCAAAACCAAGATCAGTATCCTTTTATACTGGACTTTGCGGGCGAGGGTCATCAAATTTTGTACGGTGCGCCGTCGTCAGGCAAGACGACATTTTTGCAGACGGTTTTGTTGTCAGCATCTCTCAGCTATACGCCTGGACAGATGAATTTTATTTTATTCGATTACGGCAACTGGGGAGCTAAGTTTTCTTCGTTGCCTCACTGCATGGCTATAGTTGACCCAGGCGAAAAAGAACAGGTCAATAAAGCAAGAGATTTTCTTGCGGCTGAAGTCGTGTCAAGAAAAAAACTTTTTGCTGGTTCGGATCTTGCCACGTACTGCGAAATTTCTGGTAAGACTTTGCCGTCCATAATAATTTTCGTTGATAACATGGCATCGCTCTACAATAATAATCCCAATTTAATGGACTTGATAATTCTTGTCGCTCGTGAAGGAGGAAGCCTCGGAATATATCTTGCCCTCACGTCCGGAAGCAGCGGAAGTTTCATGTACAGAGTTGCTCAATACGTGCGTTCAAATCACGCTCTGCAGATGACTGATAAGGGCGACTACAGGGGCATTGTCGGCGGAAACGGACATATTGAACCCGGGCATTATGCAGGACGCGGCTTGACAAAAGGACCGTTAGAATTTCAAACTGCTTTATCGGTCAGCGGTGCAACCGAAGGTGAAAGAGTCAAAAGACTCCGCGAGCTTATAAAATTAATGTCCGAAACATGGACCGGCAAGAGAGCGTCTATCGAAGAAGCTGAAGCTGCGCCTGTCGAGATCGGCGAACTTCTCGCAAGCAATGATTTCGTTCAGATTGGCATCAATAAAAAAACTCGTGAGCCTGTTGACTTTGTGTTCAAAGACATGAACGGCTGCGTGATTTCGGGAGCGGACGGCGGCGGCAAGAGCAACGTACTCGGATTTATTGCTCAAACCCTGAGCAAAGACGAAAAGACGAAGCTATATATATATGAAGATAAAGTCTTTCTTGAAAAATTATGTCCGAACGCAAAGACAGCTCATGACGCAAAAGCAGCCGATGAAATCATTTCGGAACTTGCTTCGGAGTTTGACAACAGAGACGACGACAGCGAAGGCCGCGTAGTATTCTGCATTGATGATTTTGCCAATTTCTACAAGGGAATTTCAAAAGAAAGTGCAAGCCTCATGAACAACATCACTCAAGGAGGAGCGGACAGAGGCATGTATTTCTATATCGCCTGCGATGTTAAAGGTCTGGCGAAAATGCACACGTATAAGGTCAAGCCTTTCATGAATTGTCTTGCGAACGAGAACGCAATCGCTGTAGGAGGATCGCTCGGAGAGTGTCAGGCATTCAGAAATCTTCACAGTGATGAAAATATAGTGTTCGCTCCGTATGAAGGCTGCATGATTCATAAAAGCAAAGTTGTTCATATGAAGATCGCAAAAATTTAGGGAGCTGATTTAACATGAATGAACCTGAATTATTTTTAGTAACTGTGATTTTTGGAAACGGCGTTTTCAATGTCGATATGGAACTTCCGTCGCAACTTCCAGTTAAAGATTTAAGCAGACGAGTCCTTGAAATTTTAAAAAGTTTATATGAGGGCGAGTTTTCGAACTGGAACTCATGCGGCTTTGAGTTCAACAACAAGATATTGAGCGATGATGACACTTTGTTGAAAGTTGGAGCTTTTGACGGCAGCAAAATATTTATGATTGAACGCGAATAAAAAATAATCAGTAAAACTCGCGATATATTAATCAGTAATTTTACAATAAAATTTTATTCCATAAATTCATTTATCTGATTATAATATTTCCATCGTAAATAAAACGATTTAATTTTGAACAAGCAAATTTTTCGTTAAAAGGAGTGAACTTTTTATGCCGGAGATTTTATTAAGCCCTGAAGTTCTTAGGGAAAATGCCTCAGAACTTCGCCATATTCAAGAAGAGCAAGAGCATTTGATAGCGCAAATTCAGCGTCTTGTCGATGAACTTTGGCTTGGCTGGGAGGGCAAAGCCCAGGAATCTTTCATAAAAAGTTTCAACGACAAGAAAGGAACTTATAAGTCATTTTCGGTTGATATGTTGCGTTTTGCAAATTTTCTCGGAGTTTACGCCGCAAGCATGGAAGGAATCGACGCGGACTTCGGAGTTCATAGACCAAATGATGCTCCGCACAGACCTCACGGTCCAGGGCGTGGACGTTAAGCAGGTTCTCAGTTCTTGGAATTTTTTCAAGATTGAGCATAGATTATCGAACTATTAAAGGAGGTGAACACTTATGCCGGAAATTATGTTGACACCTGAAGTCCTTACTGAAAAAGCTACGGAGCTTGGAAATATTCAGGCTGAGCAGCAGAATGTTATCGAGAGTATTCAGAAACTCATTGATGACATCGTATCTGGATGGGAAGGTAAAGCCCAGCAGGCTTTCTTGAACAGCTTCAACGAAAAGAAAGGAACCTACAAAGAGTTTGCTGTCGATATGTCGTCCTTTGCAGATTTCCTGAGAAGCTACTCACAGACGATGGAAGACATCGACACTGGAGAAGCTACGAAAGCGTAAAATACCTATCGGTAGGTTTTTAACAGTGAAAGGAGGTGTATTTTGATGCGTATTAAATTAACGCCTGAAGCTCTCAGAGATGGCGCACAGCGTCTTGCCAGCGTAAAATCTGACAATGATGACGTACTCAACCGTATTGACAGTTTGATTAACGGACTTGTTGCTGAGTGGCACGGCGAAGCCCAGGAAGCTTTTGCAAACAGCTACCAGAATAAGAAAGCGACATTCCAGCAGTTCTCGCTTGACATGGAGGCATTCATCAGATTCCTGAATGACTATGCGAGCGTAATGGAAGATCAGGAAAAATTACAGGCCGGCAAAGCAGCGGGTCTTTAATGGAAAGCTATACAACAATCAGGCAGGGGGCAAGAGGTTCACTTCTCCCTGCTTGTTCTTGGTGTGAACCGATTAAAGGACAAGAGGGCAAATCATGTCGGAAAAGAAATTTTTGCTTGTTACAAAAAAAGAATTATTTTATTCAGCCGTAATGTTGCGTGTCAGAAAACTTGTAAATGTTGTGTACGACTTTCCTGCTGATGAATTAAAATTCGAGCGCGAACTCAGGGAGGCTAGAAAGACTCTTCGGAAAAAAAATCTTCTTGAAGAAACCGCGCGTGATGGAGTAAATTTAAGTTTTGCAATGAGCGTCTGCGTGTCATTTTGTGCTAATCCTGATAAATGCGAACTTGTTGATTCTTACGGTTATCAAGCTACAATTTATCAGCATTCGAGAATGTATATGCTCATGGAGGAACGTGAAAATGATGAGGTGGCTGTAGCTTGGTTTAATAAAAAAGCCAGCCTTGACGAATATATTAATAAAGAAATCCAAAAAAGGAGGAGCAGGGTTTTAAGATGAGCGGACTAAGGGATGCCAGTGGCACTATCGTCATAGACGAAGCAGAAGCAGAAGCAGACATCAAAAAAATAGAATTGGCAAAATCAAAATTAAATGACGCTAAACAAATTTTGAATGCCGCAAATATAGACGGCGAACGCATGTATGGAGCGGCTCGTGATGCTCTTGAAGAACAGCTTGTAAAAATAGCTCAGGATCTTTCAGACTGGGAAAACAGGTGTGATGACTCTGTCCGCTACATAAGGCACGTGGTCGCTGAATATAAGCGCATTGATCACGAATTTGCGGCAAAAGCAAAGGGGTTGAAATAAGCAATGCCGACAACGATTATAAATATTAATGCCATAGAAGAAAGCATGGCAAGAGCCATAAAGCAAATAGAGGCTCAAGAAAACGCCTTGAACGAAATAGACAGGATCGTAAATTCCATGGAAGGCGTATGGGAGTCTGACGCTCAAAAAGTTTATGCGGACAGATTTAGAGACGCAAAAACTAGAATACAAAATTTTAATCAATCGCTTAACGAATCTTTGGAAAACATGAGAAGTTTTGTTAGTGATTGCATTATGGCAGATAATCAGACTGCAAGAGAGTTGCTCAATATAAGCTGGTAATGGGAGTAAGGAGAGAATTAATTATGCCCAAACTTTTATATGTTACTGAAGAGATGCAGCAACGTGCCAAAAATATAGGCATGAACGCTGATGAAATTTTGGGATCGCAAAATCAGGTTACGGGAATTTTTCAGAACATGGGACGCGATTTCAGCGGCAAGATTCCGTCTCTTATGACAGAAAAAATGATTGCAATGGAGAGTGATTATAAAAATATAAACAATATTCTCAACGGCTATAAACAATTTCTTGAAGACAGCGCACAGACCGTTGAATGGACTGACGAAGAGTCAGCAAAATGGGCGCAGGCTCTGGGACATTAAGTTAAACTAAACTGGGGTGAAGCTGGAAATGCCGTCAAATTTAATAATTTTTGATGCCGATTATATTTCGGAATTGACAAGTGCCATGAACGAGGCTTGCGAACTTGTAGATGATGCTGTTTCAAGTCTTAAAAAAGCGAGTCTTCACGAAGGTTGGAAATGTAAAGAATGCGCAAGGATTTCAGAAAATCTCGATGACTTAAATTTAAGACTGGGGCGTCTTGACAAAGGAGTAAATGATACGGTGCGCGTCTTGGGAGGAAGCGTCAGCAGATTTGCAGAACTCGAAGCAAAGTATGAAACTCAAGCCAATAATCTCTCTGATGAATTAAGGGAAAATTACGGATATAGTGCTTCCGTGCATGAAAGTTCAGTGGGAGAGGGCATAGGCACAGGAACAGCCGCAACCGCGGCAACTGCCGGAGCTAACGTGAACATTACTGCTGATAAGCCTGAAGCGCATGGCAACGGGGCGAGAATCCCGCCCGTAAATATTTCTGGAGGAAGAATGCCTAATTTCGGGAGAAACGTGAATATTAATAATAATTTCAATAACGTTAATCTGCCTGTAACCCATATTCCGGACAGACCGGACGATGTGGCGACAGGTACAAAAGATACGGAGGAAATTTCTGATTTCGCAGTTGAAAGCGTGGTCGATACTATAAGTCAGGTATTAGGAGGAAACGTAAGCGTTAGAATAGTTGCGCCGGACGGATCTGACAGGACTGTTGAACACCTTATTGAAACGTTTAACGCAGGAAAGAGCATTGTTGAAAATTCTGCGTCGATAATTTCTGATACGTCTGTGCCGCACACTGAAGAAAGGATAGCCATGGCGGCAGGAATTGCCAGTCTTGCCGGAAGTGCTGTAACGGGACTCGGAATGCTGAAAGGCGCAGGCAATGTAACTCCGAATATTCAAGAATTAGCCAAACGGGCTGAAGATTTATTGCCGTCAATTCAAAATAACGATGAACTCAAAAGCGTTTTAGGGGCGATTTCACTTGCAGGAGGAGCGGCTTCGGGCGCAGGTTCAGAAGCAAAAAAATCGTTTTGGGATGAAGCACTTGAGGGCAACGAAATTGTAAATAATTTTGTTGAGAATTTCACGGGCATAAAAACTTCGTCAAGTTCGGTAAGCTCCGGTTCGTTGGGCGGCGTTTCGCTTTCGGGATTTAATTCCGGCTCGAACGTGGGCTCAAGTTCTTCAGAAAATACAGGACAAAATTTCTTAAACAAAATTATGGACTCATTGCTCTCGAAATTTACTGGCAACATAAGCACATCCGGCAGCACCTCGTCCCCGATTCAGACGTTTTTAAGCAGCTTTGTTGCTGATATAGGTTAACAATGAAAAAAACAATAAAATTTTCTGTCCGTTCTGACATGGGACGGATAAGAACAAACAACGAGGATAATTTTTACTGCAACGGTATTTTTATGACGGTCTCGGAACGAGAGAGACCGTTTTTTTTGAATGGTGAAGCGAAGACTCCTTGTGTTTTTGCGGTTTGCGACGGAATGGGCGGCGAAGATTGCGGCGAGCTTGCTTCACTGACAGCCGTTGAAACTCTTGCGCAATCGGCAGGAAAAATTTTGTGCGACAACAAAGCCGTTTTTGATTTTGTCAAAGACGCGAACGCTAATCTGGTCGCGATAATGAAGCAGCAGAATATAAGAATGGGAACAACTTTGGCTCTTGCTGTCATTAATGAAGATTCGTTTACTTTATATAATATCGGAGATTCGAGAATTTACAGATTTGAATCTGAACATCAAAGACTTCTCAGGGTTACCGACGATCACAGCCTGGCGGAAGACAAGGTAAGAATGGGAATAATCACGCCTGCTCAAGCCGAAAAAGACCGCGACAGACACGTCCTGACGCGCTATCTCGGCATTGACGATGAGGAATTTTCTTTTTCTCCTGACGTTTACGGTCCATTCAGTTTTAATGAAAACAAAAAAATTCTGCTGTGCTCAGACGGTCTTACGGACATGTTAAGTTATGGGGAAATTTCTGAAATTATGGGCATGGACATTGACGTTTCGGAGATTTCGGACAATTTATTGAAGACCGCTCTTGACAACGGCGGCAAAGACAACGTAACGTGCATAGTTATAGAAACAGGAGAGTAAATTTTCATGAATGACATAAAACAATATGAACCCCTCTGGGGATCGTGGTACATTGATGAGCAGCTCGGCGAAGGTTCTTTCGGTAAAGTTTACAAAGTTCATAAAGAAGAATTTGGAAAAATTTACTACGCCGCCGTAAAAATGATTTCAATTCCGCAAAGCCAGGCCGAAGTCGAACAGGCCCGCAGTGAAGGAATTGACGATGCCTCAATGCACACGTATTTCAGGGCATTCGTTACGGACATTGTTCAGGAAATAGATTTCATGAGCGCGTTCAAAGGTAACACGAACATAGTTTCGCTTGAAGATCATGAAGTTGTCAAACGCAAGGACTCGATTGGCTGGGACATTCTGATACGCATGGAACTTCTGACAAGCCTGTCGGCATACATGAATAACCGGCCGTTAGCTCCTGAAGACGTGATGCAGATCGGCATAGATATTTCACGTGCGCTTGAGCTTTGTTCAATGAAAAACACCATTCACAGGGACATTAAGCCGGATAATATTTTTGTCTCGCAGTACGGAGATTATAAGCTCGGGGATTTCGGGGTCGCAAGACAGATTGAACGCACGATGTCAGGGCTGTCGAAAAAGGGAACTTACACTTACATGGCACCTGAAGTTTTTGCAGGTAAAGAATACGGTCCTTCGGTTGATTTATATTCGCTCGGCATTGTAATGTACCGTTATTTGAATAATAACCGCACTCCTTTTCTTCCGCCGTTCCCTGAGCCGATTACGCCTAACAGCAGAGAAGAAGCTCAGAGACGGCGCATGACCGGAGAGCCTTTGCCTGATATTCCGGATATTGATCCGAAACTGAACGCATTAATATTGAAAGCTTGTGCCTATAATCCTGAAGACAGGTTCAAAAATGCCACGGAATTTAGGACAACTCTTGAAAAAATAGCAGGCGCAACACCCAAGCCGCCGGCACAGGAAAACAGACGCGAGCCTCTTAACGCCGGCACGAGAAGACCAAGGGCAATGCGCGAAAATGATGACGACGGCAAAACAATGGGAATTTTCACGCTGAGGCATGACGAGCAGGAAGAAGAAGAAATAGCCGCAAAACCCGAAGTCCCGCAGAAAATTGTAAACATATTCGCAACGGCAGGCGCGTTATTTTCAGGAATCCTTACCCTTTTATGTCTGTTCAGCGGAGCGCGCGGAGATATTTTTATTTCAATGCCGCTGTATGCCCTGTGCGTCGCCCTCTGCGTCATAAATTTCAAACATTCCGCATTGAACGCGGTTTTGATAATCTGGCTTATATGTTACCTTACGTCAAGTGCGCTGATTTTTAACGTCTTCAATTATCCGCTGTTGACTTTTACCATTGGGATTCTCGCGGTCGAGGCGTTACGTTCGGCAGGCAAAAAATATAAAATTGCTTTAAGCATAATTTTAGCTGCCTGTGCTGTCGTTTCGGGCGTGCTGATTTTCCGTGCGCTCGGCGGTTCCGCGTTGTCAACTTTCAAGGCATATACTACAGCTTCGTTCTCGATACCGCTGATATTATTTTTCGGCGCGGTTATTGCCATGCTCCCGAAGCGTGAAGACGGAAAAATTATCGCTGGCATTACGGCTTTGCAATTATTTTCTTTGACCGCGTTCTTTATGTACGTATTCGGAATTTTCAGCGGCGGCAGCAACGGGGCATATGTATTATTCAATATAATGGACGCAAGTTTTGTCGGATTTTCGCCGGAAAGATTTTCATGGTGGAGATACGGCAGGGTTGCGGGGCTTCTCATTCAGGCGTTGCAGGCCGTATGTATGCTTTATGTTGCGGCGGCAAAAATGATCCCCGAAGATTTTTTAGGCTTCATGGCGAATAAGAAAAAATCCGCGCTCGTGGTGCTAATTTCTGTCATTCTCATGGCATCGGCGATTTATTTTTTAACGCTTATCTGTTAAAGTAAAAAAAATCAAGAAAGGGGGATTTTTATGGAATTAGCGAAACTGTCGAGCAAGGGACAAATTACGTTGCCGATTGCAATTCGTCAGGCGTTGAATTTAAGAAGCGGAGATAAGGTGGCAATTCAGGAAGAAAACGGAAGATATTATTTTGATAATGCTTCGTTTTTAGCGTTCAATCGTATAGAACGTTCATTTGAAGGTGAAGCGGAAAAGGCTGGATTTTCGACAGAAGCGGAAATGCAGGAGTACATGAAAGAAATTCGCAGGGAAGTACGGGGTTATTGATTTTGAAAATAATGCTGGACACGAATATTTTGATTTCGGCGATATTTTTTCCCTCAGTACAGACACGGCGATTTATCATGGAAGCTGTAAGGCATGACCTGATGCTTTGTGATTATGTCCTGGACGAATTGAGAATTGTGGTGGAAAGAAAATTTCCCTTGAAGAAAGGAGAACTCGAAGAATTTTTCAGGGATTTAAGGTTTGAACTTGTTGAAACGCCGGCAGATTTGGAGCATTGTGAAATTCCATCAATGCGCGACCAAAAAGATACGCCGATATTGGCAGCTGCGATAGAAAACGGAGCAGATGTTTTCGTAACGGGCGATAAGGATTTTTTGGTGCTGAATTTGCCGACTCCTGAAATAATTAACATGACGGATTTTTTGTTGAAATATGGCGCAAGCTAATTTCACGTATTTTTTAAGGAGGATTTTGATTGGTGAAGAAAAAAAAATGTTTTGTCTGCGCTTTATGCCTCGGTTTGTCCATGCTCCTGATGTGGAGTTCCGGGGCGTGGGCTGCTGTGTCTGTTGAGATCAACGAGGCGAATTTCCCCGACTCTGTTTTCCGCAGTTACGTAAGCAGTAATTTTGACACAAACAGCGACGGTTCTCTTGATGTCTATGAAATCAACGATGTAACTTCGATTATTACGAGTGCCTCGGGAATGACATCTTTGCAGGGAATTGAGAATTTCACCGCACTTCAATATTTGAATTTTTGGGACGGCAGTATTGAATCAATTGATTTAACTTGGGCATCGAATCTTGTGAGCCTTGACTGCGTAAACGATGGGCTTACGAAAATTGATTTTCCTGCCAATTCTAACTTGCAATACATAAAGTGCAGAAATAATCAGCTTACAAGTCTTGTTTTACTTCAGCAGAACTCCCTTGTGTCCCTTGACTGCATGAACAATCAATTAAGTGAACTTTTCGTAAGCAGTGATTCTTTAGTTTATTTAGAATGTGGCAATAATCAGCTTGCAGATATTGGTGTCTTAGAGAATTGTCCGAATTTGGAAGAACTTGGCGCATGGACAAATAATCTTCAAACAATTAATATAAGCCAGAACACGAAACTGAAAGAATTACGACTGTATAACAGCGGTTCATATGAGCTTGATCTCAGCGGTCTTACCCAACTGGTAAGTGCCGATGCTAATTCAAGCGGTATATTTAGCGTAACGTTGCAAAGCAACGACTCTCTTGTTTTTTTGAACGTTTCTGACAACAAACTTGCCACTCTCTACGCAGGAAGTGATTTTGCGCCGAATTTGACAAATCTTGTGTGCGCTAATCAAAGCGCGGATTCGTATTGGACTTGCTATACTTCCGGCGACTTATACTACACCGGTGCAATCAATAAATCGAATGTCCAAGTATTTGATTCTAATGGCAACGAGCTGAGCTATACATCAGATGATTTTTTCATTTATACAACTGTCGAACCCTCAACAATTAAATATGATTGGGATACCTACAACAGTTCCACGCCGACTATGCAGAACGTTACGGCTTCGTTTGTTATGGGCACCGATATCATCTCGGGCGTTTATATAAGCAGTTCAACATTTCCCAATGAAACTTTCAGAAACTATATCAGCAGCAGTTTCGATGCAGACAGCGACGAATATTTAAGCGAATCTGAGATTTCCGCGATTACGAGCATTGACGTTAGCGGCATGGGTATCGACTCGCTCGAAGGCGTTGAATACCTCAAGAACCTTCAGGTGCTTGAGTGCTATTCCAACAGCTTAACTTCTTTGAACGTAAGCAGCAATGACAAATTAGTTTATCTCGACTGCTCGTATAACCAGCTTACAACTCTTGATGTCAGCAAAAATACGTCTTTGGAATACTTGTTTTGTGTCCAAAATTACCTGACAAACCTCGATGTTACCAATAACAGTTTATTGCAAATTCTTGAATGCAAATCCAACCAGCTTTCTGCGCTTAACGTAAAAAGTAACGCGAAATTAATTGCTTTGGATTGTTCGGACAACCAGCTTACTGGTCTTGACGTAACTTCCAATGCCGATTTAACTGAGTTGGACTGTGGCTATAATTCTCTTGAAAAATTAGATGTAACCAAAAACTCATTACTTGAAACTCTTTGGTGCCATAAGAATCAGTTGACGGGTCTTGACGTAGCTTCAAATTCTGCCCTGACAGATTTGCGCTGTTTCGATAATCAGATGACAACGCTTGATGTTACCAGTAATATAAATTTGCAGCATTTAGATTGCGGCGGCAATAAATTCACAACTTTTGACGCAAAACAAAATACATCATTGGATTTCCTTTGCGTTGCCAATAATCAGTTAACTACTATTGATATTTCGCAGAATAAAAAATTAGAAAGTTTCTGGTGCGAAAAAAATCAGTTGACAACGCTTGACGTGAGCAACAATACTGATTTGACAGAACTCAGGTGTCATAAGAATCAGCTCATGGCACTTGACCTGGACAAGAACACCGCACTTTCGGTATTGTCCTGTGATACGCAAAACGTAAGTTTCGACATGCTCGGAACAGTCAACGGAAGATACGCAATCAGGTTTTCTGATTTACCGTTCAATGCTTCCGAGTTCGCGAGCAGAGTTTCAAATCTTCAGGTTTGGGACTCAAGCTCAAATTCGCTCTCTGTTACCAGCGATAACAGTTATATTTATTTCAGTGCCAAGCCGTCGAGCATGAGCTATCGTTACAGGACGATAGGTGTTACTGTTGCCGCTATTGACATTGACAATGCCTATATGGACGTTACTGTCACGTTTACGGGCGTTAAGTGGTCGATTAATGAAAACACGCCAGATACTGGTACTGACAGTTCAAGCAGTTCAAGTAATGCGTGGCGTTATCAGTTCACAATGCCATCGAGTCTTTCAGACAAAATAGCGTCAAAATTCGGGATTAATTCGAGCCAGATTTTCCAGTTCTCCGATTCTGAAATTCTCAGCAGTTCGGGAAGTCTCAGCACGGAAGACGCGGCGGCTATCAGAAACTTGAACGAAACCGTCATTATTCAAACGCCGACATTCCTGCCGAATAATACGGGCGTTTATGTCATGAGATATTCCATCGACAGTTCGTATGCCGGAAAAGCATTGAAATTCCACGGAATTACTTCGGAGGCAAGTTCGGATAATATTCCTATTCTTGCTGCGCTTGAAAGTCCCAGCTATACTTTCTACGATGCGGATTACAACGAAATTACCGAAGTTCCGTCAGACGGAATTGTTTACGCGGCTGTGAACATGACGGCAGGCAGGGCAAGCGGCGGTGTAATAACGACGGCTCAAGAACTCATGAGCGGAACTATCGAACCGATCCCTGAAGAAGATCGGGAAACTTTAAGTGAGGCTATTGCTAAAACTTTAAGTGAAACTTTAAGTACTGACATCAAGTCCGATGACATTAACTTTATAACAGAAGAAAATATTCTTGGCGGAGCTGTCGAACCGACTCAGACATTGAAAGACGATGCGAAAAACAAAAACGATGAACTTGTCGGAAAACTCAGCACTTTAAGCGTTGATAAAAATGGATATTATGCTTTCAAAGTAATTTTATCCGATGACCTTTATGAAAGCGTAAAAAACACAAAGGTTGAAGATTTGAAAGTTTACTATATCCAGTATGATGAAGGCGAGTATGTCCCACTTGCGTCGCTTGCGTCTGACGGAAAAGTCAAACTTTCTTTTATAACCGGTCTGCTGAACACGTTTGAACTGCTCACGATGAGCGGCGAAAAAATGCAGTTCGGAATGAAAGAATTTCTCATGGTAGGTTTCCTGAACGCCGGCAAGCCGATGAGTCTTTACATTGCGAAGTTAATTTTAGCGTTGCTTCTTGGCGGCTGTAACACTGGAATTATTCCCGCTGTTTCGCTTGCGGTTCTTGGAGTTTTTATCATCAAGCATCGCCGGAAAGAAAAATAACGCGATAAAAAAAAGATACCGGTTTCTACGTTGGAAGCCGGTATTTTTTTTCAGGAATATTTTTGATATAATGAAAAAAATTTGTTATGAAGGGGCTGACTAACAGCTAAAAATAACTTATAACTTTCTATAAATTTGAGAGAAAAATTATAATTTTATGAATTTTATGGAAGGAAGGTGAAAGCCGTTACAGAATTTTTATAAATCGACTTGACTTAGAGCAGACGGCAGATTAAAATTTCAGCGGTGTTAAGCATTGAGGACTGAATATAGGCGGTTGGACGAAGAAAAAAAATAAAAGCGACAACCAAGCTAACAGGTTTTGTCCGTAAAATATTCAACCTTTCAAGAGC
>CALBPU010000170.1 GCA_937899395.1 uncultured Fretibacterium sp. | reverse complement strand
TTTTTCCTGATTTAGACAACGCTATTTTTGCAGCTTTTCAAATGTGGTGAGTATATTACTATTGTGAGAATACGTGCTAAAATCAAAGCTCCCGCATCTTAAACGGGAGTTTGTTCATTCGATGAATTATTTTCGTGTTCAGTTTCTTTATCAATCTTTGAGAGATTTAAGAATGTTATTCGATGATCTTCAAGTGCTTCAACCCTTATTCGCCAGCCGTTATATTCAAAAATTTCTCCCTCTTCAGGAAAACTTCCTGATAATGTTAAGACAAGCCCTCCTAAACTTTCAGCATCATCGCTCTCAAATTCACTTCCTAGATATTCGCTCAAATCTTCAAGGCTTATTACTCCCTGAACCGAATATGAACCGTCTTCAAGTTTCTGAATTTCGGGGGTTTCCTGATCGTATTCGTCCTGAATTTCCCCGACTATCTGTTCCAAAATATCTTCCATTGTTACGAGACCGGCAACTCCTCCGTATTCGTCAACTATAATTGCTATATGAATATGTTCACGCCGCATATTTTCAAGAAGCTCGGAAGTTCGTATTGTCTCAGGAACAAATATAGGTTTACGGAGCAAATTTTTAACTTCACATGTTAAATTGGAATTTAACAAATTTTTCAAAGTGTCTTTAACGTAAAGTATTCCGATTATATTGTCAGGGCTTTCTTCATAAACAGGTATTCTTGAATGTCCTTCCTCTATGAAAATTTTTACGGCTTCGTCAAGAGTATCGTCAGCTTCAAGAGCTATCATGTCAGTACGAGGTATCATTATTTCGTGTACTCGTGTTTCATCAAAATCAATAATACCGTCAATCATTCTTCGTTCACTTGCTTCTAATGCTCCGCTCTCCTCACCGATTTTTACGACCTGTTCAATCTCATCACGTGTTACAAAAACCTGTTGCGCTCCTAAATCCATGTGCAATAAATATCCTATACCCGTTACACATTTTTTCATCGCCCATGCTACAGGTGAAATTAAAAACGCTAAAATCCTCAAAATCGGAGCCGAAAAAATTAAAACGTTTTCAGGATAAACCATTGCGGAACTCTTGGGAAGAATTTCACCGAAAATTACGATTAAAATTGTCATTATCGGAACAACTATCACAAGAGCACCTGCTCCGAAAAATTGCAGAACAACACTTGATGCTAAAGCTGACGCTGAAATGTTGACGATGTTATTCGCAATTAAACAAACCGTCAAAGCCTCCTGCATGTCATCAATGAGCCATTGAAAAGTTGAATTTAGAAATTTATATTTGCCTTGCTCCTGAAGTGTCCGAAGCTTTCCTGTCCCTGTCGCAGTTATCGAAGTTTCAGCACCACTGAAAAATGCCGAAAGAAAAAATAATATTACAAATCCTGCAACTATCATTTTATAGCCTCTAACATCTTATTCTTAATATCATCTTGTTTTTCCCACATTTCAATTTGCTTCTCTTCAGTGTCATGGTCATAGCCCAGCAAATGCAAAAATGAATGAGCAATCATCAAATACAAAGCGTCTTGAAGTTTTAATTCGGGGTGTAATTTTTCGACCTGTTCAGGACATATAACAATGTCTCCAAGCAATAACAACGGCATTTCCGGAACATCAATATCATCATCAAGCATTGGAAACGATAAAACGTCCGTAGGCTCATCAATATTCCTGTAAGTCTTATTGAGTTCTTGAATATCTTCAGAGTTCATGAACGTAACAGAAATTTCCGCACGCTCAAAATTTTTTGAGGCAGGATAAATTTCTTCAAGCTCACTTTTAAGTACCTCTGAAATTTTTTCGGCATTTATATTCGGGTATTTGGAATTTCCCGTACTGTCGCCCTCATCGGCACCTGACGAATTTTTTTCATTATTTTCGGGTGCTTCAACGCGAATTGATAATTTCAAAATAAAAACTGACCTCTTTCGTAAAAATTATTTCGTTTTTTTCACAATCTTTTTGACTTTCCGAGTGTGATACATCGACGTTAAAACAGATATTAAAGTCTCTTTTATACAGTTCAAATCTTTCAGAGTAAAATTAACGTTATCAAATTGATTTTCATTTATCTTACTCGTCATTACCTGAGTAACGATTTTCTCGATTTTTCCGACTGTTGAACCGTCAATTTCACGGATATTCGCGGCTCTTACGGCTGCTTCAACAGAATCAACGACCATTAATAACGCAGTCTCTCTTGTCTGAGGTTTAGGACCCGGATAACAAAATGCTGACCATTCAACATTTTCTCCGTTAGCTACGGCTTTGTTATAAAAATATCGCGTGCATGTTGTACCATGATGTTCGGCAATAAAATCACGTATTCTTTTCGGCAGTTTCGCTTCATAAGCTAAATCTAAACCGTCTCTCACATGCGAAATTATTGTCATAGAACTTAACATCGGTGTCATTTCATCATGAATATTTAATCCTCCTCCTTGATTTTCGACAAAGTAGTGAGGCTTACGAAGTTTTCCGATGTCATGATAATATGCTCCTGCCCTCAATAAATTTATGTCCATCTTTAACTCAATCCCTACTGCTTCAATTAATGTCGCTATTGTTAAGCAGTGTTGATAAGTTCCGGGTGCGGTGCGCTGCAATTCTCTTAATAACGGACTTGAAGGGTGGCTGACTTCACGAAGACTTAAAATAGAAAGCACTCCCAAATAATCCTCAAAATATTGAAGGACTAATGCCGCAAAATGTGTTGTAGCTGCTTCAAAGATGAAAAATAATCCGGCTTCCTGCCAAAATTCTCCCAACGGAATAAATAACCTGAAATTATCCTGCACTAACGGAGGACCTTGAAACCATCTCATAGCCATTCTGGCTACTGTTAAAATGAGTGCCGTTAAAAATACCCTGCGTGAAAATTGACGACGCGATTCAAGTTGACGGAGAGTATAAAATCCGATAGTTGATGAAAGTACCGCTAAAAGTGAAAGTAGCAATAAGTTCGATACTGCCTGGCCGCTTATGACAAAAACTCCTGAACATGATGCCATCATAGCCAAGCAAAACGCTAAATAATCAGGAACGCACAAATAAGCAAGCGATACAGCCGCTAAAGTTCCTGCACCGTATACTTTGAATATTGAGGCAACAGCTTCAAAAATCCATGCGGAAATTATTACGAATATCACACACCACCACGTCGGCTTTTTGTCTCCTGCTCCGTGATAAAGAATGTTCAGCCATAACGGAAATGTTATAACAAAAATTATCACGACACATAACTGAGTGATCGGAAAAACATCTTCAGTATAACCTTGAAGCCTTAAAAGTATTGCTGTCTGTCTGGTAACAATATCTCCCTTGCTTATGATTATGTCGCCAGGTTCAAGTTTTCTGTCCAGTGCCGGAACGTCATTAACGGCTGCTTTACGTGCAAGCTCTGTGAGATCTTCATCAACTTTTAAGTTCAAATTTCCAAGACCTGTTAAAATCTGATAAATGAAATTTGAGTCAATCCCTGTAGCTTGAGCCTTGTTAATTTCCTCCCATAAAAGTGAAGCCATAAATACATGATTATTACGGTAAACTTTTTCGTTTTCAAGTCTGCTTATATATGAATTTCCGATTGTTGACGCAAGATTTAATATCCTTGCTTTGTCCTCGTCTTTGAGTTTTAATATGGCATTCAATAAAGGTTCAGGAAAAATTGAAAGATAACCGGAATTTTTAGGAGTGTTTTCCTTCATGTCCCTAATAGCTTCGAGCCTTCTTTGTAATCTCGTCTTAGCTGAGACATCACGAACCGCAACTCCTGCAACACTATCTCCGACGATTTTTTGCAAAGTTTTAGCAGCTTCTAAATCCTCGTAACGCATTTGAGAAATTACGCGATAAGTTTCAGGAGCTTCTTCACCGATTGAGAAACTGTCGCTCTCCTTTACAAGCACAACCCATTGAACAAGCACGATTATAATTCCTGCGATTAACAAAAATATTAAAGGGGTCAAAAATTTTGACTTGAAAATAAAACTTAATCTCTTAAAAAAACTCGGGTTTGAAGAAATTAAAATTTTATTCCTGCTTTTGCTTTTATATTTCATGATTTAATTTCCTGTTCGTAACGTGCGTAAGCCTGTACAATTTTTTGCACTATTTCATGACGTACAACGTCAGCGTCTGTTAAATCCATAAATCCTATTCCTTTAATGCCGCTCAAAATTTCTCTTACGCTTCTTAATCCTGAAGGTGAACCTCCAGGTAAGTCAACCTGAGTTATATCTCCCGTAACTACAGCTTTTGAACCGAAACCCAAACGTGTTAAAAACATTTTCATTTGTTTAGGCGTTGTATTTTGAGCCTCATCAAGAATTATGAAACTCTCATTTAACGTTCTTCCTCTCATGTAAGCTAAAGGAACAATTTCGATAACTCCCTTGTCGGCATAACGTGAAAATCTTTCGGGCGATAACAAATCATAAAACGCATCATATAACGGTCTTACATAAGGCTCAACTTTTTCCCTTAAATCTCCGGGCAAATATCCTAAACTTTCTCCGGCTTCAACAGCAGGACGAACTAAGACAACACGATTAACTTTTCCTGCTTTCAACATTGAAACAGCTTCACATACTGCAAGATATGTTTTTCCTGTGCCTGCCGGGCCTGTTGCGAACAAAATAAAATTATCACGAATTGCCTTTATATACGAACGCTGACCCGGAGTTTTAGCGCGGATTGGTTTGCCTCGTGCTGTTGTGCAGATGATTTCGGAATATAATTCGTTGAGTTTTAATTCACGGCCTTCTGCCAGAGCGTCCATTGCAGCTCTGACATCAGCTTCACAAATTTCATGGCCTTTTTCGGCGACTGATACTAATTCTTTTATAAGGTGAGCAACGATTTTAACTGGTTCAGAATCAGGGCCGCTTATTTTAACGACCCCGTTCTTAATTGAAAGTGTAACAGGATAACGAGCTTCAATAGCTTGAAAATTTTTATCGCCCTCACCGAGCAATCTGGCTTGAACGAAGCTGTCTCCTGACAAAGGAATTTCCATAACTTATGCCGGATACGCCTCAGGAGCTTCCTGTTTTTGAAGTCCTACATCTCTTTTGTTTGCTTTAGCGTATTTTTTCGGCAGGAAATCTTTAGCGACCTGCGGGAACATTATCCACGTTAAAGCGTCTTCAGGCTGTAATGACCAAGGCTGACAATCTTTTCTTGCCTGTTCCATTTCCGGAGCAATTTTTTCACCCGGTCTGCAAGTGATAGGTTCTTCGTTTCCGATTGCTAACTTCTGAACTTCAGGATCTACAGGTGCAGGCGGCTGGCCGTAATAACCCAAGAAATATTGACGAATTTCTTTCGGGAAACTCTTCCAACGTCCTCTCAATACGTTCACCGTTGCTTGAGTTCCGACCATTTGGCTCGAAGGAGTAACAAGCGGAGGATAACCCATTGCTTTACGTACAACAGGTACTTCGTTCAAAACGTCTTCAAGTTTGTCAATAGCGTTCATTTCCTTCAACTGCTTCACCATATTTGAATACATTCCGCCGGGAATTTGATAACGGAGAATATTAATATCAACTCCGGCAATCTCAGGCAATAAATCTTTGTATTTTTCACGAAGCTTTTTGAAATGATTGCAGATCGGAAGAAGATCATCTATTTTAATTCCGGTGTCCCATTCCGAACCTTCTAAAGCTGCAACAAGTGATTCAGTCGGAGGCTGGCTTGTACCGAGAGCAAAGGGTGAAATTGCTGTGTCAACAATATCTGCTCCTGCTTCAATTCCTGCATAATATGCCATGCTTGCAAGTCCTGTTGTGTAATGGCTGTGAAGTTCTACGGGAATATCAACTTTTTCCTTGATGGCTTTAACAAGTTTAGCGCATTCAGTAGGCCCGATTAATCCCGCCATATCTTTAATAGCGATTGAATCAGCTCCCATATCCTGCATTTGTTTAGCCATATTTGCGAAGGTATCAAGAGTGTGAACTGGTGAAAGAGTGTAGCTCATGCAAAGCTGTAAATGCGCTCCTTCCTTTTTGATTTGATCTGCAGCAACTTCAACATTACGTAAATCGTTAAGAGCGTCGAAACATCTTACTATATCAATTCCGTTACCTACAGCTTTTTTGACAAATTCACGGACAACATCATCGGCATAATGACGATAGCCCACCAAATTTTGACCTCTGAGAAGCATTTGTAACTTTGCTTTTTTAACACGAGCGCGAATAAGTCTGAGTCTCTCCCAAGGATCTTCATCAAGGAAACGCATTGCCGAATCAAATGTTGCGCCTCCCCACATTTCCAATGCCCAATAACCTGCGTTATCCATATATTCAAGTACGGGCAACATATCATCTGTTTTCATTCTTGTTGCGATTAATGATTGATGAGCATCACGCAACCCTGTTTCAGTGATACGTACTTTTTTTTCTCCTGCCATAAAATTTTTTCCTCCTGTTTAAGTTTGAATTATCTTTTAGATGTATTATACTTTATTCTCTAATAATTCTTTAGCTTTGTTCCAAAAATTATCAAGCTCTTCAAGAGAATAATCCGAAATATTTTTGCCTTCGTTTTGAGCGGACTGTTCCATGAATTGAAAACGCCTCTTAAATTTTTCGCACACTCCGTTTAACGCAGCGTCAGGGTCAACGTTCAATCTTCTCGCAAGATTAACCGTCATAAATAAAACATCGCCTAATTCTTCGGAAATATGCTGAAGGTCGTTAGAGTTTGCAGCTTCTTTGAGTTCGTTAATTTCTTCATCGAGTTTTGCGAATAACGGAGCGGCACTTCCTTTAGGCCAATCAAAACCGACATGAGCAGCTTTACCTTGAATACGGTTAGCTTTTAATAAGGGCGGTAAACCGTCAGGCACTCCAGACAAAATTGAAAGATTTTCATGTTTCTCTTTACGTTCTTCGGCTTTAATTTTTTCCCAGTTCCTTAAAACTTCATCGCTGTCTTTAGCTTCAACGTCCCCAAAAACATGAGGGTGTCTTCGGATTAATTTGTCGCAAATAGTTCTGACTATATCTTTCATGTCAAAAAATCCTTGTTCTTTAGCAAGGCTCGCAACAAAAACAACCTGCAATAACAAATCCCCTGCTTCTTCTTTAATGCCGTTGATGTTGTGTTTAGTAATAGCGTCGGCAAGCTCATAAGCTTCTTCGGTAATAGGAGTGCGTAGAGTTTCAAGAGTTTGTTTTCTGTCCCAAGGGCAGCCGTCAGTTGCTCTTAAACGTTCGATTATGTTTACAATTTCGTCAAAATAATGTGAGTTATTATTGTTAAAAATTTTTCATTACCTCTTAAATCAATATCATTAAAAAATTATACTATGATATAATTTCAAAATCATAATAATTTTTAATAACGGAGGTGAAATGATTATGAAAAAATTAGTCGCCCTGTTTTTGCTTATATCTTTGTTGTCTTCTGCTATGATTTTTATCACTCCTAATCAAGCATCGGCAGGTATTTTTAACAGATACAATATGAAAACCAGTAACGCAATGGAAGCAAAGGGATTGGGCTATATGATTTTTGATTATCTGATAAAGTCTCTTTTCATGGAAGATTGGGAAGCTGAAGTATCAGCAGGTTTTAGCGGTTCGATTGACGCAGCCTATTGCTATGGTAACTGACTTATTGAAAAAACACCCGTTATAGGCCAACGAGACGTTCACCAAGCTCAAGATGAGAACGAAACTCGCCAACCAATACAGAAAAGCGGCAAAGTTTTTCATCTTGCGGAGGAAATTTTGTCGCTTTTTGCGTCTGAAATGCTTGCTCTTATGAGCCATAACAATCACCGGATTTCTCACGGAAAACTTCCCCGTTTGATGAGCCGTGTTCTCATCACGAACCCCTCGTAACATTTATTATATCAATATTCATTTTCATTTCGTATAATTAATAATTAAAAATTATTTTTATGAAGGAAAAAATTTTTATGGACGAATTAGAAAGCTATCTCAAAACTCAAGAGGAAAAAGATAATTATTGGTGGACAATAGAATTCAGTATGCCGCTGAATGACAAAAATTTTTCACAGAATGAGGAAATTTTAAGCACTGTTGCAACTCTCTCGGATTGTATAGGTGCGTATGTCTTTAAGGAAAACGGAAGAATTTTTTTGCGGGCTGATTATGATAATTCAGATGGTCTTGACGGAGTGTTGTTCAAAGTCGAACATATCCTCAATGATTACAGCTTCAGAGATGTTGATTTAACACGCTGCTATAAGACAAGTAATCAGCCTTGGGAAAAACAACATTACGACGCTTTCCCGCCTTTAGCAGTAGGAAAAACTTTAATGGTTATGGCACCATGGCACGAAAAAGAAGAAATCCCTGAAGGCAGAATGCCTATTTATATTTATCCTGCAAGCGCATTCGGAACAGGCTATCATGAAAGTACTCAAATAGCTTTATCACTCCTTGAAGAAATTGTTAAAGGCGGCGATGTAATTTTAGATATTGGAACAGGCACGGGAATTTTATTTATTTCGGCTTTGAAGCTCGGAGCTGATAAGGCTATTGCAAGGGATATTGATCCTACAACACTCGAAGAAGCTAAACGAAACATGAAACTTAACGGCATTAATCCTAAAGTCTGTGAACTTTCAGAAGGAGATTTGTTAAAGGGTTTTCATGGCCAAGTAAATATTTTAACCGCTAATATTTTATTAAACCCTAATGTCTCAATGCTTCCTGATGTAAGAGGAGTGTTAAAACCGAAAGGCTCTGCAATTTTTTCGGGAATGACTAACGTTGAAAGCAATATGTTCCTTTCAATCCTTAATTCTTCGGGCTTAAATGTTGAACGTGAAATGAAAATCGGTGATTGGTGGGGCTGTAGGGCAGTTAAAGCATGGGGTTAAAAGGTAAAAAAATTTTTGTCCATGTTTTCGGCTGCCGTTCGAGTTTATGCGAGGGAGAATTTATTGCAGGCTCTCTAAAATCTCGCGGTGCAGAAATCGTTGAGGACATTAGCGAAAATTTCAACGCTGCCGTAATTGTTACATGCTCCGTAACTCATGAAGCTGATAAAAAATGCAGGCAGTTAATTAAACGTGTCAGAAAAATTTTAGGCTCTGAGGGAATTTTAGCGGTGTGCGGTTGCTGGTCTCAAAATATTGACAAAAATATCGCTCTTGAACTCGGAATTAATATCTTAGCAGGAAGCAAAGGCAAAAATATTCTTCCTGATAAAGTCGAGTACATGATTAATAACGGAAAAGGCTTTGAGGATTTAAGGACACAAAATATTTTCATGCCTTCAGATTGGGAGGAACTGAAATTAACTCAACCTGTAATGCACTCAAGAGCCTTCGTTAAAATTCAAGACGGATGTAAGCATTTCTGCACTTATTGCATAATTCCGTTCTTGAGAGGCAGACCTGTCAGCAGACCTATTAACAACATCATTAACGAAATTAAAAGGCTCATTGATAACGGCTGCAAGGAAATAATTTTCACGGGCATTCATTTGGGAATTTACGGTAAAGATATTGATACTTCGTTAGCTGAATTGATTAAAACCGTATCACATATCAAATCGTTAAAGCGTTTGAGATTGGGTTCGCTTGAACCGTTTTGTCTTGACGAAAATTTAATGAATGCTTTGAGTGATTGCGAAGCGTTTTGTCATCATTTACATTTACCTTTACAAAGCGGAGATGATGAAATTTTATCGGCAATGAGACGCGGTTATAAGGCTGAAGATTTTGTTAAAGTCTGCGATAATGCCCGTGGAAAAATTTCAGATGATATTCATATTTCAAGCGATATTTTAGTCGGCTTTCCCGGTGAAAGTGATTTAGCCTTCAATAACACATTGAAAATCATGAGAGCTTCAAAATTCGGGCGTGTTCATGTTTTTCCGTACTCCGAAAGAAAAGGGACTTTAGCTGCAACAATGCCGAATAAAATTTCACACGAAACAAAAATCTTCAGGACTTCAGAAGCCATTAAGCTCGGCCATGAACTCTATAATAATTATGCTGAAAAATTTACACATAAAGAAGTTGAAATTTTAATCGAGAAAAATAACAAAGGTTACACAAGAAATTATATTGAGGCTTTATGCGAAGGAAATGAAAACGAAATTGTAAAAGCTGAGGTGATTTGTTATGGGAATAATGGGCTTGAATGTTTGCGTAGGGATTGATGCAGGTACAAATTCATCAAAGGTTGCTTATTTTGATGTTAATGAAAATTCGACGAAAATTATTGCTGAACTTGAAAATTTTAATTTGCTCGCTTTGAGGGAAGAAGCTGAAATTTATTTTGATGAGCCTATATTCTCATGCGTAATTTCAGTTTCGGATAATTTCTCTCGAAGACAAAAAGACGATGTTATTTTCAGTGCAAAAAAATCAGGCTTCAAGAATGTAAATTTAATCACATCTCATGAAGCTGTCAAAATGTTTATGTCAAATAATAATACAGATATTAACGAGAGCATTTTAACATATGATTTCGGAGCGTCTAAGAGTGATATAACGCTTTTCAATTATGATGAAATTATTGAGGATGAAATTATTGACGATGTTTGCGGAAATGAATTTGACAAAATTTTTTCGGAATGGCTCGTTGAGAGATTCACGTTAAATTTAATCGACAAAAAAATTTTGCTCAACCAAGCCGAAAATATTAAAATTACTTTATCAAACAGCGATTATGTAACATGGCGTGATGTAAAAATTTTACGGGAAGATTTTGAACGTCTTATACATTTTAACGTCAAACGCTCTTTACATACTGTTGAAAAATTCAAAAGGATTTATAAACCTTCACGATTTATTTTAACTGGAGGCTGCTCAAATATTCCCGAAGTAAAAAAAATTTTCAGAGGCTTTGAAGTCATTGATAACATCATAGTTAAAGGTGCTGCGATAAAAGCGGCTTCAATTTCAAACGATACAAGCAGGAATAAATCCGAAAAACTTAATACGGCCTTAAAAATTCGTGAACTTCGAGGAAAATTAATGGAACTTGAAGAATTTTTAACGAGAAAACAAAAGGACAGATTATACATTTTATTCAGACAGGCCGAAGGAGTTTCAGCCGCTGAACCCGAAATTATAAATTTCATTGAAAACCTTATTAACGATATATTGAAATCTCAAGACTAATAATTTTTTGTGCTAATATTTATCTTATGCCAAAAATTTTTATGAGGTGAAAAATTTTCCATGAACAAAATTATTACTATCGGGCGTGAATTTGGTTCGGGAGGACGTGAGATCGGAAGAATACTCGCTGAAATTTTGAAATTCGCTTATTATGACAGAGAAATAATTTCGGAGATTTCAAAGAGGACTTCTCTATCTGAAAAATACGTTCAAAATATCGCTGAACAAAAACCTGTTATTCCTTTTCCTATTCATACAGGCAGAACATTTTGGGCAGTCATTCCTGATTACGGACAGTCAGTTCATTCCGAACAGCATAATATAATCCGTGAAGCTGCTTCAAAATCTGATTGCATTATTGTCGGAAGGGGAGCTGATTATGTTTTGAGAGAGTTAAAGCCCTTCAGAATTTTCGTTTACTCCGATGATGAAAGCAAATTAAAACGCTGCCGTGAAAATCAAAGCCATGATTACGAAAAAGGTGCTGAAATGTCTGACAAAGAATTGATTAAAAGAATTTCCCAAATCAACAAAGCAAGAGCAGATTATTATGAATTTTATACAGGGCTTAAATGGGGTGATAAAGTGAATTACGATTTATGTATCAACACTTCAGCAATTTCACCCAAAAAAATAGCAGAAAATATCGCAGAATTTTTCAAGTGCTCATGTTAAAATTCTCGTAATTATCTTAAATAATAAACGGAGATGAAAATTATATGCGCAGTTATCTTGATGTTCTTTCCAGAATCGAAGAGACAGGGGTAAGGGCGTGGCTTGTCGGTGATACGGTTAGAATGTTATTAACGGGAGTTCAGCCGGAAGTGATTACTCTTGCAGTTGATTCTGATGACATGTATAGTTTTACCAAAACTCTCGGCACAGGTACAGTAGAAGCCAGAGGAGCAAACCCGGCTTTACGAGGTGAAATTAACGGAACGCCTTTCAGAGCATTCGGACTTCGGGGCGACACTATTGAAGACGATTTAGCGTGCAGGGATTTAAGCATTGAGGCAATAGCTATAAGGTCTGACGGTGGAATGGTTGATCCTTTCGGAGGACGGTTTGATATTCGCAATAAAGTTATAAGGCTTACGGGCGATAATGTTGATTTAATTGACGCTGACCCTTTGAGAATTTTACGTATGCTCAGATTTTCAGCAGAACTTGATATGGATATGTTCTGGAAAACAACGGGAGATGTCAGAGCGTTTCTTGACTCTCACCCTGAAAGAATGAAAAAAATTCCTGCCGAACGTTGGGGACGTGAAATAATGAAAGGTATTCGCAGCAGACCTTATAAGTTCATAAAAATGTGCGATGATTTTCATTTGATACCGTTCTTTTTAAGCGAACTTGATGCACTTCGTTATATTCCTGACGGCAAAACTGAAGGAAAAAATTTATTCGATCATGTCCTTGATGTATTGAAAATTATCGAACAAAAGTTGGAAGTTGACAAAATTATGCAGAACAATGCGTTTGTTCTTGCAGGTTTGTTAAGCAGAATAGGAACAAAGACTGCTGACGGCCATGACAGAACAAAATTCACGGACAGATTAGTTAATGACTACTTAGCAAGCTGGAACGTGCCTTCGGAAACTATTGATGAAGTTACGGCTATCATTAAAAGTTATGAGACATTCTATAAACCTGTAAGTGAAAAACAATTCTGTGAAGATGTCCTTGAATATTCCCGTGAAGCTGTAATGGTTGCGTTACATTTTGCAAGATGTTTTGCACAAGCTGAAGGTTTCATTGATGAAGTCTTAGAAACTCTTGATGATAATTCTTGGAACTTAATGCAGGTATTGCGGAGATTTAACAACGTAGCAATGCAGACTGAAGGTGCTTCGAGATATTTAACGGGACGTGAGGTTATGAGCCTCTTAAAACTGAAGCCGGGAAAACGTGTAGGAGAATTATTAGACGCTCTCGATATGGCAGTAGGTCTTGGAAAAGTAAACAGCCGTGCAGGTGCTGAAGCTTGGTTGAAAGCACAATAGCGGCAATTTCAACGGCATTAGGTGAAGGAGGAATTGCTGTCGTAAGGATTTCCGGAGCTGATGCCGTAAAAATTTCCACTGAAATATTAAAGCGAAAAAAATTTGAGATACCCGGAAAATTATATTTAACGAGTTTAATTGATGATGACGGAAATATAATTGACCGGGTTTTAGCCGTGAATTTTGTTAAGCCTAACAGTTATACAGGTGAGGACATTGTAGAAATTCATACTCACGGAGGAATTTTTGTTGCTCGTTTGTGCCTTGAGCTTCTCTTGAAACACGGAGCAAAAATTGCAGAGGCAGGAGAATTTACAAGGCGTGCTTTTATAAACGGGCATATTGATCTTTCACAGGCTGAGGGAGTTTTAGGTCTTATAAAATCACGAAGCATTGAAGCCCTTCATGCAAGCGCAAGAACTTTAACGGGAGAACTCTCTCGAACAGTTCATAAAATTCATGACGATATATTAAACCTTCAAAGCTATCTTGAAATTGATTTAGATTTTCCCGAAAACGAAAATTTTGACCCTGACTTTAATATCATTTCAAAACTCGAAAATTTAATCGCTGAACTTGATGTATTAATTTCAAAATGTTCGGCAGGATTTCTGTTGAATGAGGGAGTTAAGGTTATAATTATGGGAAGTCCTAACGTAGGTAAATCATCATTATTAAATTCGCTCCTCGAAAAAAATCGCGCCATTGTTACTGATATTCCGGGAACTACAAGAGATATTATCAAAGAGCAAATTATAATTAACGGATTGCCTGTAAATATTTCCGATACCGCAGGTTTAAGAGAGACTGACAACATCATCGAGGCTGAAGGTGTTAAGCTGGCTTTGAATGCAATGAATGAAAGCGATATTTGTTTATATGTTATTGACGGTTCAAGAGAATTAAATGATGAAGAATTAAATTTCGTGAAATCTCTTGAAGATAAAAACGCAATAATAATTTTGAACAAATCGGATTTAGAACAGAGAATTAAAATTGAAACACTTATTAGTGAAAATCTCGAAAAAATTTCCGTCTCAGCTAAAAATCATACGGGCATTGAAAAATTAAAAGCCCTGATTTATGACAGAGCTGTTAAAAATTCAATCTTAAATTCAGGACTTAATGTTTCGGCAGGACAGCTTGAAGAAATTCGTGAAAGTTCAAACGCCGTTAAAGATGCTTATAACTCCGTAATTAATGATTTAGGAGCAGATATTACAGCAGCGATGTTAAATTCCGCCAGAACTTCATTAATGAAAGTTTTAGGCATTGAAGCAGGCGATGAACTTTTAGATAACATGTTCAGCAGGTTTTGTGTAGGAAAATAATTCTTTCATCACTGATTTTCCCAGACCCTTGCTAATGTTCTATCCATAATTCTCTGACGCTGTTTCTTTGGGAGACCGTCCAAAACTTTGTTTATTCTCTCCAAAAGTACTTTGTCTTTCTTTCTCAGGCCGGCGCAAATTCCATTGAAACCCAAAACAAATCCTTCGCCTTCAGGAAATCTGATTAAACGTAAATTTTTGTAAGTATGACAATATGATTCCCCTGTATCGTAATTGATAATTATTCCGTCAACTTTCCCCTTAATCAGGCTTGTAAGCATTTCTGAAACTGTTTCGGTCGGCGTTTCATGGATTGCTCCAGGTATTTGATCTATACATGAATCTAAATTTGTTCCTCTTTGACCTATCATTTTTATTCCGTAAAGATCTCTGAACGTTTTAGCGTTTGCATATTTGCTTCCGGTATTAACAACGACAGCGTACTCGGTTCTTGATATTTCGTAAGTGTCAGTAAATGCTATTTTCTCTCTTCTAACATCGGTATCAAGCATTCCCGAAAATATTGCGTCGATTTCTCTGTTGAGAAGAGAATCTATAAGATCGTTCCAGCCGATTTTTTTCACTTTGAGATTATAGCCGAGTTCATCAGCGACTAATTTAGCGATTTGCAAGTCATAACCTTCAGCATAAAAGCCCTCATGATTTATCAAAGGCATATTTGAATCACTAGGTCTTTTTTCTTCCCAGTTATTAGGGGCGTAATCACATTCCATTCCGACGATAAAAACGGGTTTATCCTTTTTTGCGCCGAAAAAATAATAACAAAGGCTACATACGATAACGAATACTAAAATCAATTTCTTCATTTACTAACAACCCCTTCTGTAAAAAATTTTAATATTTATTATATTATAAATCCTTTGTCTTAATTTCGGCTATAGTATCTCTAAGTATTGCAGCTTTCTCAAAGTCAAGTTTTTCGACAGCTTCCCACATTAGACGCTCAAGTTCCGGAATTGTCATTTTTGATTTTTTGTTAGAGATTTTGTTTGCAGATGATGAAATTTTTTCGTCTTTATCAAAAGCTGCTGAAAGTTCAGGCGGCAATAAATCCAAAACATCTTTAATTATGCTTACAGGTTTAATGTTGTGAGCTTTGTTGAAGGCAATTTGTTTTTTACGGCGGCGTTTGGTTTCATTGACTGCGATTTTTATACTGTCGGTTAAGTTATCGGCATATAACAAAATTTTGCTGTCAATATTTCTCGCTGCCCTTCCCATAATTTGAATTAACGAACGATATGATCTCAAATAACCTTCACGATCAGCATCAAGAATAGCAACCAAAGTAACTTCGGGCAAATCCATTCCTTCACGCAATAAATTTATTCCGACGAGGACATTAATTTTTCCTGCTCTTAAATCACGGATTAATTCGGCTCGTTCAAAAGTATTTAATTCCGAATGAATATATTTGACTTTGAATTTTAATTCTTTGAGATAGTCGGCTAAATCCTCTGAAGATTTTTTCGTGAGAGTTAAGACTAAGGCACGCTGATTTTTTTTCTCGCAATCTCTTAACTTGTCAACTAAATCATCAATCTGATTTTTAGCAGGCAAAATTTCAACTTCAGGATCCGGAATGCCTGTCGGTCTGATAATTTGTTCTGCGATAATTTTTGATGTATTCATCTCATAATCTCCAGGAGTTGCTGAAACAAATACCGCCTGCTTCATTCGAGCTTCAAATTCGTTCCATTCTAAAGGTCTGTTATCCAAGCATGAAGGAAGCCTGAAGCCGTTTTCAACGAGTGAATTTTTTCTTGCTCTGTCGCCGTTAAACATTCCTCGAACTTGCGGTAAAGTTATATGAGATTCATCAACAATGCAAATATAATCATCAGGGAAAAAATCAATGAGAGTTCCCGGAGGTTCACCGTGTTTTCTGCCGTCAAGATAAACCGAATAATTTTCAATCCCCGAACAATATCCTGCTTCCTGTAACATTTCGAGGTCGTAAAGAGTTCGCATTCTAATTCGTTGAGCCTCGATTAATTTCCCTTTGTCTTTGAAATCATTCTCGATTTTTTCAAGCTCTTTTAATATTAAAGGAGTTGAAGTTTTAATAGCGTCATCTTGAGTTACATAATGTCTTGCAGGAAATATTGAAGCCTCGTTTACATTTTCGATAACATGTCCTGTTAAAGGTTCTGTTAAATCAATTTTTTCGATTTCGTCATCAAAAAACGTTACTCTTACACAAACATTTTCTTCATAAGCCGGAAAAATTTCAACGGTATCGCCTCTAACTCTGAATTTTCCCTGTTCAGGGGTAAAATCGCTTCGTTCGTAATAATTTCCCACTAATTTTGCTAAAAAATCCCTTTGGTCTATTCTGTCATTAACTTTGAAGGACATTATCGCCTGCTCGTAAGTCTCTTTTAATCCTAAGCCGTAAATACATGAGACACTCGCCACAACAATAACATCACGTCTCTCAATTAATGCCTTTGTAGCTGCAAGTCTTAAACGTTCGATTCGGTCATTAATTGAAGCGTCTTTTTCGATATAAGTGTCGCTTGAAGGTATATATGCTTCGGGCTGATAATAATCATAATAGCTCACGAAATATCTTACGGCATTTTCCGGGAAAAAATTTTTGAACTCGCTGTAAAGCTGTGCCGCTAAAGTTTTGTTATGAGCTAGAACTAAAGCTGGTCTGTTTAAGTTAGCTATGACGTTTGCAACAGTGAAAGTTTTTCCGCTGCCTGTAACGCCCATTAAAGTTTGAAAACGATTGCCGTTTTTAATGCTTTGAGTGAGTGCCTCAATAGCTTCGGGCTGATCTCCTGAAGGAGGCCAGTTTGAATGAAGGACGAAATTTTTTGAAGTATTCATTATCTTGTTACCATGCGATTTAATTTTTCAGCTTCGGAAATATATTCATTTAATTTTAACTCTTGAGCTTTTTTCATCAACAAATTAATTTTGCTTTTTGCGTTTAAGACGGAAGGGTGATTTTTTCCTGCACCTTTCGGAATTAATTTTATACTGTCTTCGGCCATGTCAGCAAGTAAAGCCGTTAATTGTTCAGAGACATTTTTATCGCTGTCCATTCCTATTGACAATATCTGAGGAACAAAACCTAATGTTGAAGATGTAAACCAGTTGCCCGAAAAAATTTTTTTGCCCGTATAAGGTTTAACGACGGGAGAATTAATTTTGTTTGTCAAGTAAGCTATAACGAGATTTCTTGACGGATCAATCATAACTAACGTACCTGTCCAGCCTTGATGTCCGAATGTAAATGAAGATGATTGAGTTCCGAAGTACCACATACGCTTATCTTCACCTTCACGCCACCAGCCTGTTCCGTAATCAGATGTTTCATTATTTTGAGGAGATGTGAAAGTATCTATAACATTTTTGCTGAAAAATTTATGTTCGCCGTAACCTCCGTTAAACATTACAGAAGCGAGCCGTGCAATATCTTCAGCGTTTGAAAATAATCCCGCATGACCTGAAACACCGCCCATCGAATGATAAGCCTTATAGTCATGAACTTCTCCTTGTAACGTGTAAGTTCTAATTCCGTTGAAAGTCATATTGCCGTCTCTAGTGTTGCCGTAAATTTCAGTAGGTGCGCAATCTTCACGAGAGAAATTATTTTTCAGAGGATTAAAAGAAATTCTTTTAAGGCTTAAAGGTCTGAAAAAATTTTCGTTCATATATACATCGAGCCTTTTACCTGCAATTTTTTCAACTATGAAACATAAAAGCATGTAATCTACATCAGAATATATTAATTTCGTTTTAGGTTTGTAAATGAGGGGCGTTTTGGAAATTGCTTTGAGAGTTTTTGAACGTGTTTCATCGCTTCCGTCAATGCCCGTATATAAAGGATTAACAGCTTTTGAGTCATGTTTAAGTTTTGAGATATCATAATTTTTATCATGATAATGAAATTCTGGAGGAAAGCCGGCACGATGATATAACACATCACGAACAGTTATTGAAGATTTCCAATCGCGTCCGAGGCTGGAAAAAATGTCAGAAATTTTTGTATCAATATCGAGTTTTTTATCTGTAACTAATTTTTGCACGGCATAATTTACGCTGAACACTTTAGTTACTGAGGCAAGGTCATAAAGAGTATTTGTATTTATGTTTTTGCCCCATGAGTTTGAATAAACAAGTCGTCCGTTTCGGATTACAGCTAATTGAGCACTAGGGAAACCGTTTTCAACATCTGAATTTATTATGTCCGAAATCAACGAAAGAGTTTCAGGACGTATACCCGAATTTTCGAGAGTGCCGTTAAGAACAACAGGATAAGGAATAAAAACACTTACGGAATTTTTTTCGTTGCTTGGTTCAATGTTGGAAATTTGCAATGTGTTAATTCCGTCGATGGCATAATCTGAAATATCTATTGCGTAAATTTTTCCGGCATTAAGTTTGGAAGTGTCAATGCGAGAATTATTAACGTAGAAATTAAATTTTTTAACACGGTCAGAAATTTTGATATATATTTTTCCCTGAGAATGCCAAAAATGAAAACTAACCATGCTGTTTAACGCCAGCGTGTCATCAACACGCCCTAACCAATTCGGAAAATTTGCGGTCTTTTGCCATTGAGCTGAAGGGAGGAAATCAATTTGATTTATTTTTTCAAGAGCTTGCGAAGGTGTTATACATGATAAAAATAACAAGAACAAAATTATTATGTTACGGCGGAATTTTGCGAAAAAAAACATAAGATTACTCCTTAATGACAATAAAATATTTTCGCCGATTATATCATGATGATTATGATAGAATGATTTTTGGAGAGGCGTTCTGAATAAATCGGGACGAGGCTCGCAAGGGGTTTTCACTCCTGTAGCCTGAAAAATTTTTTTTAGGTGAAAGGAGGTGATAGCGTGAAGAGAGTAATTAAGCTCATACAAGTTTTGACCGAACTCATACGAGCTTTAACGGATTTAGTCCGTGAACTCAAGCGTTAATAACTTCTTCGTCTCAGACCTTGTTACTGAGGTGGGGAGGCAACCCCGCTTCAGTGGGTCTGTATTTTTGTCCGTTCCTCTCTCCGGACTTCATATTAAAATTATACACTATTTAATTTTATTAGGAGGAAAATTTTTGTGCCGTTACATATTCTCAACGAAGCTAACAGATGTTTGAATTGCAAAGTGCCTATGTGTCAAAAGGGTTGTCCTGTTCACACTCCTATTCCTCAAATTATTCAGCTCTTCAAACAGAATAAATTAATGGAAGCGGGAGAAATTTTATTCAACAATAATCCTTTATCGGCAATTTGTTCGGAAGTTTGCGACCACGCTAAACAATGCGCAGGGCATTGCGTTCTCGGAAAAAAGGGAAGTCCTGTTCATTTTTCGAGCATTGAAAATTATATTTCAGAAATGTATCTCGATCGTATGCAAATCACAAAACCTGAAATTAAACACGATAAAAAAGTTGCTGTAATCGGTGCAGGTCCTGCCGGAATGACTGTTGCATTTATTCTTGCGGCTCAAGGTTATCCTGTTACTGTTTTCGAGTGGAAAAGCAAAATCGGCGGTGTTATGCAATACGGCATTCCCGAATTCAGACTGCCTAAAACTATTATTGACCGTTACGAAAAACGCCTTGAAGAATTTGGCATTCATATCAGATTAAACGCTACAATCGGAAGCGTATTAATGATTGATGATTTATTCAGAGACGGTTATGTTTCAATTTTTGTAGGAACAGGAGCTGAACGTCCGAGAACTTTGGGAATTAAGGGCGAAAGTTTTGGCAATGTTCATTTCGCAATGAATTATTTGACTAACCCTAAAGCTCATCATCTCGGAAATAAAGTTGCGATTATAGGCGTCGGAAATGCTGCTATGGACGTTGCGAGGACTGCGTTACGAAACGGCTCTAAAGAAGTTACACTTTATGCAATGGGAAAAGAAATTGCCGCAAGTTCACATGAAGTTGAATACGCTAAACTTGACGGAGCTGAAATTGAAACAGGAATGCAGGTTCAGGAGATTACGGAACAAGGCCCCGTTTTCAAACGAACAATCTACGGTGAAAATGATGAAATTATCGGCCATGAAGATGAACCAATCCAAGTTGAAGCTGATTCGACTATAATTGCGATAAGCCAAATTCCTAGAGGTAAATTAGTCAGAACTACAAGCGGATTAACTGCTGCTGAAAACGGATTGTTGATTGTCGATGAGAATTATATGACAACACGTGAGGGAGTTTTTGCTGCGGGCGATGTTGTTACAGGTGCTAAAACTGTAGTACATGCTGTTGAAGGAGCTAAAAAAGCTGCGGAAGCCATGATTAATTTCATGAATTCAAAACAATAAATCGCTTTGAAAAGTGTTTATATTTTTTCCGGGAGTAAAGATTTTCACGTTTACATAAGCACTTCGTCCGAGTTCATCAGTTGCGCTTAAAACATGTTCACCGTCAGGCACATCATGAAAAAATGTATTATCAGGTTGTGATGTGCCGATATATTTTCCGTCTAAGTACCACCAAACCTTATTCACTGCTCCTTCAGTCTTCATTGGAAATTTTCGTTCTTTATCAAACGGTGCTGCAAAATATGAAGCTCCAGGTATCGGTGAAATAATATTAAATTCGTTTCGAGGTTTAGTTATTTTGTTTTTGAGTTTTGAATTAAATTCGAGCGGAATTTTAACAACACTTTCGCCCGATTTAATTGAGTGCATATCACACGGAAATGTCTTAGTAACTCCGTCAATAGCCCATTCATGTTTTACTGCCGGACATAAAGCCGTCGGAGGTTTTCCTGATAATGAACAAACTTTGCGCAAAATTAAATTCGCAGGTTTTTCATACCACGATGATTTAGGAGAGACAACCCGCAAAATTTTTACCGCAACAGGGGCTGAAGCTCTCGCACCGATTAACCCCGGCCATGATGTCCCGTCAGGATTTCCCGCCCAAACTACAACAGTATAATCAGGTGTCCAAGCACTTGCCCAAGCATCTCGAAGTCCGTATGATGTCCCTGTTTTTAACGCAACTCTCCATTGACGGCCTAAAGTTCCTCGAGCAAATAATGAAAGTTCACCGTTATATTTCAACATGTCGCTGATTAAATAACAGCCTTCTGAGCTTGCAATTCGTTCTGAAGTTTGTGAAGAGTTTCGCAAAAATTTTAACGGCCTGTGTATTCCGAGCGAGGCTATCGACGTAAAAGCTTCAAGTTCTTCGAGGACAGTTACATCACAACCGCCCAATATTAAACTGTCTCCGTAATAATTTGCAGATTGTGTTAAATGTCTCAGACCTGCGGAGCGCATTAAACTTAAAATTCTGTCAGACCCTGCCGAACGTAAAACTCTTACTGCCGGAGCATTCAAACTTTCGGACAAGGCAACACGTGCTGTAACGGCTCCCCTGTATTGCAAATCAAAATTTCTAGGAGCTCGTCCCGAAAATGCCATTGAAGAATCCGCAAGCAATGTTGAAGGCGTTAAATCTCCGTTATCAATCGCTGAAAGATAAGCAAAAGGTTTTAATGTAGAACCGGGTGAACGGGGAGAGCGTCCGCAGTCAACCCAGTTAGAAGAGTTCATGTTGTAATTAAATCTCGCATTGCCTACCCATGCAACTAATGACGCAGTTTTATTATCAACTATTCCTGCTGACAAAGTAATATCATCGGGAAAATCATTTAATGATTGTTTCAAAATAGCTTCGAGTTTTGTTTGTGTTTCGAGATTTAATTCAGTGTCGAATTTTTCAAAGCGTTCGGGATTTTGAGCGAGTATTAATTCCGAATAATGATAAGCTCGTGAAGGCAATTCAAATTTTTTTCTCGGAAGTTCTTCAAGATATGCTCGTCTTGCTTCTTCATGAGTAAAAACTTTTTTGCGCTCCATTAACGAAATTATTTCGTTTCGTCTTTTCATGGCCGCTTTAGGTTTTGTGTCGGGTCTGTAAAGCGTAGGGCCTTTCAACATTCCTATTAACAAACAAGCCTCTCCTCTTGAAATCTGTGAAGCTGTTTTGCCGAAATAAATCAAGCTCGCAGCCTGAACGCCTCTTATATTTCCTCCGAAAGGCGCAAGATTAAGGTAGCATTCCAAAATTTTTTGCTTTGTTAATTGCGTCTCAAGTTTTAAGGCCATTATAAATTCAAGAATTTTTGTTGAGGGAGTTCGTTTACGGCCTTCACGTTCCGAAAATGCTAATCGGATAACTTGGCTCGTAATTGTTGAAGCACCTGAAACGATTTTGCCCCTTGTTAAATCCTGGGCAACTGCCCTCAACATCGCAATAAAATCAATTCCGAAATGCCTGTAAAATCTCCCGTCCTCAGCATTAACCGCTACTATCGGAAGCCATGTTCCCATTTCGTTTAACGGAACAGGAATTTGCCATTCTGACGCAGGTGATAAACGAACGTTAAATAATTTTCCGTTTACGTCATAAAATGCAGGAGAACCGAAAATTTTTGTAACTCTTTCAGGGTTTATATCAATGTTAAACCATAAAACAGAAAACAAAATTACAGGCACTAAGAATAATTTTTTCATATATTATGCTGCTTTTCTATTATCTTTATCCCTGTTCAAAGCGATAATATCAAGAGTGTAACCTGCAACGTTGTTACTATGGTCTCCAATTCTCTCAAGATTGCTCAAGAGTGTTATGAAGTTGATGCCCTTTTCGGAATCGCATTCACCTCTGTTGAGCCTGTCAATATGAGCCTTGCGATATGTTCTCTCCTGATTATCAATCCTCTTTTCAATGTCGTTAATAACTTGGAAAGCAAGCTGAGAATCTTCTTTTTCCATTGATTCCAATGAAAGTGAAATTGCTTTTGTCGTAGTTTCGTACATATCACGAAATTCAGCAACAGCTTGGGAGGATAAATAATTATCCATAGCATCGCAGCGTTCGATTAAATTTTCGCCTCTGTCTCCAATTCTCTCAAGGTCTAACGAAGCATTTACATAAGAACCCAATACCGTTGAAATTTCATCTGAAACTCCCTTTTGCCAAATTTCAGAAGCGTATTCGGAAATAGCTTTTGTGATTTTGTTGACGCTTTCTTCAAGGTTGTCAAATTTTTTCCTGCGTTCTTCCATTTTAGATTGGTCGAAATTGAAAAATGCTTCGTGAATTACTCCGAACATGTTATTAATAATTCTTCCCATGTGCATTAATTCATCTTTGACTGCCTCAACAGCTGAAGCCGTTGAAACACTGATTAAAGTCGGGTCAAGATACATAACATCTTCAGGAGTGTCTTCAGCTCTCAAAGGAATAAGAGTTGAAATTAATTTTGCCAATAATGAAACGAACGGGAAGAATAATATCGTGTTGAGAATGTTAAATATGGTGTGAGCATTTGCGATTTGACGGCCTATATCGGGACTGCTCCACAAAATTATTTCCTTGTATAAAGGGAATGCAAATAAGAACACAACTGTTCCGATTAAGTTGAATAACACGTGCGCTGCAGCGGCTTGTTTTGCAGGACGTGAAGCTCCCATTGCTACAACGATAGCTGTTAAAGTCGTTCCGATGTTATCACCCAAAATTATAGGAACGGCAGCATCAAGACCGATTAACCCGTTTGAACTTGCTGCAATCGCCATAACAAGACCGATTGTTGCGGCACTCGATTGAATTAAAATCGTTAAAATCATTCCTGTTAAAACACCCGTTAAAGGATTTCGGCTCAACATCATGATTAAATCGTTATGTCTTGAAATTATGCCGACAACTTCCTTTGATGACATCGTTTGCATTCCCAAAAACAAAAGTCCAAGTCCTATAATTCCGCTTGCGGCATATTTAAGTTGTTTCTTCTTAGCAAGAATTGAGAGTATCATTCCGAGAGCTACTATAGGTAAAGCGAATGCCTCAATCTTAAACGCAATAATTTGAGCCGTAACAGTTGTACCGATGTTAGCACCCATAATAATTCCGATAGCCTGATTGAGATTTAATAATCCCGTATTAACAAAACTGACTGTCATAACTGTCGTGCCTGTACTGGATTGAATTAAAACGGTAACGAGAATGCCTACAAAAATTCCGCGCAAAGGTGTTTTTGTCAGAGTGCCGATTAATTTTCGCATTTTGTCTCCAGCGATAAACTGTAAAGCCTCGCTCATAAGTCTGACACCGTAAAGAAACAGTGCGACACCTCCGGCAATGTTCAAAAAGGTATAAATTTCCACTCGAATAAATCCTCCTGGTGAAATTAAATTTTTTTAGAGTATATCAGATTAAGGGACATAAATGAAAAGTGCCCGGTATTCAATGGCACCCGAAGAATTTTGTTTAGTGCTGCTTCCTTCCAGACCTGACACGATTCGCAAACCTTCGCCGCATTGAGCCGGACTTGAATATTTTAACACATTATCGGAAAATATTAATAAACAAAAAATGAAGGGAGTTTTTGCTATGAAAAAAATTTTATCAGCATTATTTTTAGCGTGCTTGATATGTTCGGAGGCATTCGCAGTATCTGAAGATATGAATGTTTACGTTCGTCAAGATGTTTTTGATGCAAAAATCGAAGCGTTAAGAACTGAAATTCAACTCGGATTTCAAATGATTAATACGAAATTGGAAGCGTTAGACAGAAGAATGGCAGATATGGACAGACGGATAACAGATGTTGAAAATCATGCTTTCAACAGACACGAGGATTTGAAGACGATGATTTATTGGGGATTTTCGATTTTGGGTTTGCTTATAGCTTTTGCAATTTTCGCTCCTGCATTCAGTGAATTTCTGAGAAATCTTCGTAAGCCTTCAATAACTCTTGATGATGTTCGTAAACTCATAGAAGAGAATAACGCGAAAGTGTTAATGCGTCCTCAGGTTTAATTCACAGATCGATTAATTCACACCATATTGAATTTCCGAGCCTCATTCCTCTTTTGCTTAACGAAATTTTTTCAGGAGTGTTTATAAAGAGGTCTGACGGCATTGAATTTAACACGGCCTCAACTTCAGGGAGCAATTCAGATTTTTTTATGCCCCATTTAGTTCTCAATTTCAAAATCGCAAGCTCAATTTGTTTTTCATGAGGAGTTAAAATTTCGTACTCAATAAATTCATCGGGAAAATTATTTTTAGCGGCTTCAAAATATTTTTCGAGCGTCTCAGGATTTTTATATCTCACACCGTCAATATAACCGACAGCAGCAGCTCCTAAAGCTATAACATTCTCTTGTGTCCAATATAAAATATTATGCTTGCATTCGTTACCTTCTGGGGCAAAATTTGAAATTTCGTATTGAATAAAATTTTTTTTCGGTAAATAATATTGTGCGTACCTGTAAAATTTATAACCGTTTTCGTTGAAATCATCATAATTATATTTTTTTGACATAGGAACATCAGGTTCCAAAGTTAATTGATAGGTTGAAATATGATTAGCGAAATTCAAAACGCCTTTCAGAGATTTTGCCCATGACATTAAATTTTGTTCCGGTATTGCGAAAATTAAATCACAGCTCAAATTAAAATCGAAATTTTTCACAAGCTCCATTGCTTTTAACGCCTTTGACGAATTATGAAGCCTTCCCAAAATTTTTAACTCGTTATCATTGAGGCTCTGAACTCCTAAACTAATTCGAGAAAAATTATTATCCCGAAAAAATTTCAAATGCTCTTCAGTTAATGAATTTGGATTAGCTTCAACGGTAGCTTCGATTAAATTTTCAATGTCAAAATTATTTTTGATGATGTCAAAAAGTTTTTGCCATTGTGAAATATTCAATACTGTCGGAGTGCCGCCGCCGATATAAATTGTAGTAATTTTTGAGCCGTTGAATTTTTTCGCTTCAAGTTCGAGAGCCTCAAGCCACGAATTAATTTTGTCCGTTTTATTTGTTATGCTGTAAAACGAACAATAGCCGCATTTTTTTTCGCAAAACGGAACATGAATATAAAGCCCGTTATTTTTCGCTAGTATCAACATTCATAAACGCTAAAAACGCCTCTTGAGGAATTGAAACTTTTCCGATTTGCTTCATTCGTTTTTTACCTTCTTTTTGTTTTTCAAGGAGCTTACGTTTTCGGGTTATATCTCCTCCGTAACATTTCGCCAAAACATCTTTCCTTAAAGCTCGAACATTAACTCTGACGATTACTCTTCGACCTATTGAAGCCTGAATTGGGATTTCAAATAACTGGCTGGGTATTAACTCCTTCAACTTCGTAACTACGGCATGGCCTCGATTATATGCAGCGTCCTTATGGCAAATAAACGAAAACGCATCAGCAGCTTCTCCATTAACTAAAATATCAACTCTGACAAGCTCGCTTGCTTTTAAGCCTGTTAATTCATAATCAAGTGAAGCATAACCCCTAGTCTGAGATTTTAACTTGTCGTGAAAGTCAACGATAAATTCCGATAAAGGCATTTCGTAAATCAATCGAACTCGTTCAGGCGTTATGTAATCCATTGATTTATAAGTGCCTCGCTTATCCTGAACTAACTGCATAACACGCCCTGTATATTCTGACGGCATAAACACAGAAAGTTTTATATAAGGTTCTCTGATTTCTTCAATCTCTGAAGGATCGGGAAAATCTGAAGGACGATGAGCTTCAATAATTTCGCCCGAAGTTTTTACGACTTCATAAATTACATTGGGAGCTGTCGCAACTAATTCAACGCCGTATTCTTCCCTTAATCTTTCTCTCACAACGTCCATGTGAAGCAAGCCTAAAAATCCGCAGCGAAATCCAAAGCCTAAAGCTTCTGAAGTTTCTGGTTCATAAGTTACGGCGGAATCGTTGAGACATAATTTTTCTAGAGCGTCTCTTAATTGAGGGTAATTATCTCTTTCAACAGGATAAAATCCGCAGAATACAACGCTCTTAACTTTTTTATAACCGGGTAAAGGATTTTTTGCAGGATTATCAGCGTCAGTTATAGTATCTCCAACCTGAGCTTCCGCTAAAGTTTTAATGCTCGCAGTAATATAACCTACTTCACCGGCTGAAAGTTCATTAACGGGAGTGAAACCGGGTTTGAAAACTCCGACTTCATTAACGGGATATGTGATGTTATTTGCCATGAATAAAATATTTTGACCTGCTTTAATTTTACCGTTAATAACTCTGACATAACAAATTACTCCGCGATAATTATCATAAACAGAATCAAAAATTAACGCCTGTAACGGTGAATTAATATTGCCTTCAGGAGCAGGAATTTCATTGACGATTTTTTCGAGAATTTCATTAACTCCTTCACCTGTTTTAGCACTTGTTAAAACAGCGTCGCTTGCGTCAAGTCCTACGACCTCAGAAATTTCTTGTTTAGCGTTATCGGGTCTTGCAGAAGGTAAATCAATTTTGTTAATGACGGGTAAAATTTCGAGATTTTGTTCGATAGCCTGATAAGCATTAGCAACAGTCTGAGCTTCAACGCCCTGCGAGGCATCAACAACTAACAAAGCTCCTTCACACGCAGCTAATGATCTTGAAACTTCATAAGCGAAATCAACATGACCCGGAGTGTCAATAAGATTGAGAATATATTTTTGTCCGTCTTTAGCGGTGTAATCCATTCTGACGGGCACGAGCTTAATTGTAATTCCTCGTTCACGTTCAAGAGCTAAGCTGTCGAGAATTTGAGCCTTCATTTCACGTTTAGCTATTGTTCCAGTTGCCTCTAATAATCTGTCAGCAAGAGTAGATTTGCCGTGATCTATATGAGCTATTATGCAAAAATTCCTGATATTTTTCATCGCGATGCAAAAATAACTAAATTTGGAAGGATATTCGGCTACCGGAGCTTATCTAAATTGAAATACGCAAAAAAACTTGAATATATGTCTGAAATAAAGAGACTGAAAGACATTGCCTGTCAGATAAGAAGAGACATTCTCCGCATGGTGACAATGGCAAAGAGCGGGCATCCGGGAGGAAGCCTCAGCTCCACAGATGTTTTGACCGTTCTGTTTTTCAACAGGATGAAGCATGATCCAAAAACCTGGAACAGAAGCGGAGTTGGTCAGGACATGTTCTTCCTAAGCTGCGGCCACGAATCTCCGCTGCTTTACAGCATTCTGGCACGCAGCGGATATTTTCCGGTTGAGGAACTGTCTTCATTCCGTAAACTTGGGAGCCGCCTGCAGGGGCATCCGGCAACCGATACCGGACTGCCAGGAGTATATGAGGCCAGCGGTTCTCTGGGCCAGGGCTTGAGCGTAGCCGTAGGAGCAGCTCTTGCCACAAAAC
>CALBPU010000169.1 GCA_937899395.1 uncultured Fretibacterium sp. | reverse complement strand
GCGCGCAGATACGGTGAAAAAGAAGTCGTAGTTCATGCGATAGAAGCGCACCATGATGACGTCCCTTGCAATACCTTGATTGACGCACTTGTAAAAATTGCGGATACAATCTCGGCAGGTCGTCCCGGCGCTCGCAGAGATACACTTGAAATCTATATTAAACGCCTCAAAAAATTAGAAGAAATAGCAAACAGCTATGAGGGTATTAAGCAGTCTTTTGCCGTGTCAGCCGGTCGAGAGGTTAGGGTTGTAGTTCAACCTAATGTATTTGATGATGCCGCAAGCGCCAAGCTCGCACGTGACATTGCAAAACGCATTGAGGACGAATTGGAATATCCGGGTCAAATTCGTGTAACGGTTGTTCGAGAAGCAAGAGTTACCGAAATTGCGAAGTAACAACAAAGCAAAATGCTTAATAATTCCGAATTTAAACTGTTATTTATAGGTGATATCATTGGTCGTGCCGGCAGATGGTGTGTAAAAAAGTACCTTTCTGAACAAAATTCAAAACAAAATTACGATCTTGTTATAGCAAATGTTGAAAATGCAAGCCACGGCTTTGGTTTAACCAAAAAAAATCATGATGAGCTTGTTTTGTACGGAATTGACGCAATGACATCGGGAAATCATATTTGGGATAAGCCGGCGTTTTTTTCAGTTCTTGATTCCGAAACGAGGGTGTTCAGGCCAGCAAATTATCCTGCTTCATGTCCCGGAACTGGTTACGGAATTATCGAACGTAAAGGGAAAAAGCTGGGAATTTTGAATTTGCAAGGACAAGTTTTTATGCCTCCGATAGATTCGCCGTTTGAATGTGCTGACAGATGTATTGATGAAATGAAGCTGAAAGCCGGAGATGATTTGCCTATAATCGTTGATTTTCACGCAGAAGCTACATCGGAAAAGCAAGCTATGGCATATTATCTCGACGGAAAAGTCAGTGCAGTTATCGGAACACATACCCATGTTCAGACGGCGGACGCGAGAATTTTTCATCACGGAACGGCATATATCAGTGATGCAGGAATGACCGGAGCTCACGAGGGGATTTTAGGAGTTGAATATAATTCTGTCATGCCAAGATTCTTGACGGGGCTTCCGTGCAAATTTGAACCTAGTGAAGACGGAACAGCTTTTAACGGAGTTATAGTTGAAATTGATGAGATAACAGGATTAGCTTTGAATATAACGGCGATTCAAATTCCTATAATTACAGGAACATAGAACGCCGCTTAATATTAATCCTTATAATAATTGAATTTTGAAACCAAGTTCTTCAATCATTTTTATATCGGTTCTAATGCTGATTCCTGCTGTTGTGAGCATATCGCCAGTGATAGAAGCATTAGCACCTGATATAAAACAATTTTTCCCTTTATCATTCAAGAGCTTCCGTCCTCCTGCAAGCCTTATAAAAGCATCAGGCATTATAAAACGATAAACTGCAATAATTCTTTGTAAGTCATCATGATTAAGCCTTTGAATATTCTCTAAAGGTGTTCCATGAATAGGATTGAGCATATTAACAGGAACACTTTTTATTCCGAGTTCCTTTAATGAAAAAGCCATATCAATTCTATCATTAACACTTTCGCCAATGCCTATTATTCCTCCGCTGCAAACTTCAAGTCCGGCATTTTGAGCAGCTTTAACAGCTTTTATTTTATCCGAAAATTTATGAGTAGTGCAGATTTGTGGAAAATAATTTTCCGAAGTTTCAAGATTATTATGAACTCTGGATAAGCCTGCTTCTTTCAGTTTTCTGTATTGTTCTTCGTTTAATAATCCAAGTGAAGCACAAACTTTTATTCCTGTTTCATTCCTGATTTTTCTGACAGCCTCGCAAATTTTTTCAACATCAGAATCGTTGAGTTTTTTTCCCGAAGTTACAATTCCATAATGAACGGCACCTTCTGAATAATCATGTTTTGCTTTTTCAATTATTTCATCAACTGAAAGGAGCGAATATTCTTCTATTCCTGTTTTATAATGAGACGATTGAGCGCAGAATTTACAGTTTTCAGAACATTTTCCGCTTCTTGCATTAATGATAGTGCAGATGTCAAATTTTTCAGCACAAAATTTCTTTCGTATCTTGTCAGCATTTTCGCGTAAATCATCAAGTTTTTCAGAATATAAATTCAAGGCTTCTTCTTTAGTTATTTCGTAACCGCTTAAAACTTTTTCGGCTAAAATTTCAGTATAGCTCAAATTATAATATCCCCTTAAAATTTCGGAATGAAACAACAAAAAACACTCCGAACAAAATCATTAAAATTTCGTTCATTATAAGAGTGTTTGTTTCGATTGTCAAAATAAAATTTAATAAAACAGTTTACAATTTAATATATAATTAGTTCGCACCTATATCGGTTCTGTAACGCATTCCTTCAAAATTAATTTCCTTCACAGCTTCGTAAGCTTTTTCACGTGCTGAGGATAAATCTTCGGCAACTGCATTAACCGCTAAAACTCTTCCGCCAGATGTTAAAAATTTATTGCCCTCACGTATAGTTCCGGAATGAAAAACATCAACGCCCGAAATTTTTTCAGAATTTTTGTTTAGTCCGAAATCAATTTCATAACCTGTTAAATAATGTCCGGGATAACCGTTTGAAACTAAAACAACACAGCATGATGACATATTTTTGAACTTAATATCAATTTCGTTGAGCCTTTCATCTCTTACTGCCAACATAATTTCAAATAAATCAGTATCGAGTAAAGGCAAAACTGCTTCAGCTTCAGGATCTCCAAATCTGCAATTATATTCAATGACTTTAGGCCCGTCTTTAGTGAGCATTAACCCGAAATACAAACAGCCTTTGAATTTTCTTCCTTCAGAGTTCATAGCGTTAATAGTCGGGATAAAAATTTTTTTCATGCACTCTTCAGCGATTTCGTCAGTGTAATAAAAATTCGGTGCTACAACTCCCATACCGCCTGTGTTAGGGCCTTTGTTGCCGTCATAAGCCCGTTTGTGATCCATTGATGAAATCATAGGCACGATAGTTTTACCGTCAGTGAATGCTAAAACAGTAACTTCAGGGCCTCTTAAACATTCCTCGATTAAAATTTTTTCGCCGCTTTTCCCGAAAGTTTTATCTTTCATGCAGGACATAACAGCTTCACGAGCCTGTCCGAAATTTTCAGCAACCGTAACTCCTTTACCTTTAGCGAGGCCGTCAGCTTTAATTACAATAGGGCAATCCGAAGTTGCAACATAAGATAAAGCCTCGTCGATTTTCGTGAAGATTTTATATTTTGCAGTAGGGATATTGTTTTTCGTCATTAAATCTTTAGCGAAAATTTTGCTGCTCTCAATAATAGCTGCGTTTTTATCAGGGCCGAAACATTTAACGCCTTCAGCCTCCAATCTATCGACAGCTCCTAAAGCTAACGGATCATCAGGAGCGACTATTGCGAAATCAATCGAATTATTTTTAGCGAAATTAACAATCCCGTCAATATCTTCAGCAGAAATATTTACGCATTCGGCAAATTTTGAGATACCTCCGTTGCCGGGTAAAGCGTAAAAATTTTCGACTTTAGGATTTTTAGCAACATATTTAGCGATTGCGTGTTCACGACCGCCGCCGCCGATTAACATTACATTCATGATTAATATTTCCTTTCAATTTTCCGAGTAAGCCATTTATATAGAAACTCCATTTGCTCAGGTGTGTGAAAACAATGTTCTCCGTTTTTCATGACTGTTAAATTTGCGTTATGATTTTTGACAAAATTATTAACAGTGTCGATTGACGTAAGATTATCATTTTCACCATACAAAATTTCCGTCTCAACGTTCCAATTAATCGGGTTATCCCGAACATAAGAAAGATATTTCCACGAAAGTTTTTCACCGAAGCCCGTATCAATTTCGCCCTTCTCAAAGAGTTCATTTTCTGTTACACCTGCTGACTTCATAATATCAAGAATAATTTTTTCCATATCGAGTATCGGAGAAATGAAAAACGCTTTTTCGAGATTTGAATTTTGCAGAGCAAGCATAGAAAAATAAGCTCCTATACTGTTTGCCAATATAGAAACTTTTTTGTAACGTTTATTCAAGTCTTCAAAGGTGTTCCGAATAATTTCCCTTGCTTCAGACGGATTAAAAATATCAAAATCCAATCCGTAACAATCATAATTAACGAAAAACGGTTTATATTGTTCAACTTCCTGAGCATTTCCGCCCATACCGTGAATATATAATAACGCTTTATTCATTATTTTAATGATGGAATAATCTGTGCCCTGTCATTACCATAGCGATATTTTTTTCATCACAGGCTTTTATAACAAGGTCATCACGAATTGAACCGCCCGGTTGAGCAATGTAACTTACTCCGCTTTTTGTAGCTCTTTCGATATTGTCAGGGAAAGGGAAAAAAGCATCACTGCCCAAAGAAACTCCCTTATAATTCTCAAGCCATTCATGAATTTCATCATCAGAAAGAATTTTGTTTTCAGTCAAATAAATATTAATTGCGTTATCACGTTCAGGTCTTCCGATATTTGCGTCAAAATTGAGGTTCAAAATTTTCGGGTGTTCTCTTAAAATTCTGAGGTCTGCTTTTTCACAAGCAAGTTTTACGCAATGTAATCTCGACTGCTGGCCTGCTCCGACACCTAAAGTCTGACCGTTTCGAGTGCAGCAAACTGAATTTGACTGAGTATATTTGAGCGTTATTAATGCCAAGATTAAATCTCTTTTTGCTTCATCAGTGAAATTTTTGTTTTTCGTAACGGCATTGTTGAATTTTTCAGGCTCGATTACTGGTGCAGTGCTTCGGGATTGTTCAAAAGTTATTCCGAAAACTTCACGGCGTTCAATCAATTCAGGCTCATAATTTTCATCAATTTTTACAATCGAATAATTTCCTTTACGTTTTGATTTCAAAATCTCAAGAGCTTCAGAAGAATATGAAGGTGCTATAACTCCGTCCGAAACTTCATGCTTTATTAACATGGCCGTAACTTCATCACATTCATCACTCAATGCAATCCAATCTCCAAATGATGATAATCTGTCCGTACCTCTTGCTCTTGCATAAGCACACGCTAAAGGCGATGAATTTACGTTAATATTTTCATCAACGAAGAATAATTTTTTCTCATTGTCGTTTAACGGAATACCTAAAGCTGCTCCGGCAGGGCTGACATGTTTGAACGATGTTGCAGAAGGAATATTTAACGCCTTCTTTAACTCTCTTACTAATTGCCATGAATTTAGAGCGTCAAGGAAATTTATATAACCGGGTCTGCCGTTAAGAATTTCAATCGGTAAATCTTTTTCTCCTGACATAAAAATTTTTGCTTGTGATTGATCAGGATTGCAACCGTATTTTAATTTGTACTCTTTCAAAATATTTCACTCCTTATTAAATTTTTATCTCAAAAATAAAGCCACGAAAACTTGAACAACTCCGACGACAACAGCAACAATAATTCCCCATTTAGTCAAAGCCTGAGATTGATTATCACGAAGATCATCAATTCGGGTGTTAATGGTTTTTATTTCACCTCTAAATTCAGTTCTAAATATTTCGTTATTGGCTTTAATTTCAGTAGCTAATCTTTCATGCCTAGCTTCTGAAGCAGCCATTAAAGCTCTTATTTCGGCCATGTTTGCATCATATACATCTTTACGCACAAAATCTTCGCTCATTATTTTTCAACTCCTTAAATTGTATTAGTGTTGAAAAGTTTGTCCGTATAGCTCGAAAAATCAGGCTCATAAAATCTCACGTATAAAGCCACTCTGTAATCTTCTCCGAGTTCTTCCCACAAAGAATTTGCGAATGTTTCAGCGTCCTCATCAAAAATTTTAATTTCTCTCGGTTCTCCTGTAAATGACGGTAAATTTTTATCAGGCGTTACATCGTTATTATAAGTGTGAATTAAATGTCCTGTACCGTTTTCAAATTCGTACTCGAAGAAAAATTTTCCTGCTTTCTTCAAAATGCTTTGCTTGTAACCTGATTTATTTATGATTGCGCTTATTCGGGGCGTGTAATGAGGAGGATCAGGTTCATATTCACGAGTTCTCAATGCTTCCTCAAAAGTTTTTCCGTCTTTCATGAAATCATAAATTGTGTCAGTCTGGTCTCCGTTTGTTACGATTATATTTTCACCGAGAATTTTTAACGGAGCATACAAAATTAAAGACGGGTCAAAATTTTTGTCCTGCTTAGTGAGTTTGATTATCAAATTATCTCTTGAACGTTCAAAAACTCTTGCCTTGCTTGATGAACTTCTGCCCATAATGAAATAAGCGAGCATAATTTTTCCTGAAGGCGTTTTGCCCGTTACAATTCCTCGTCCGGGATATTTTATAGGGTAAGGGAAAATTTTCGGCTCAATTTCCTTACACACAGCTTCAACAGCTCTCGGCAAAATTATCCATTCAGCATTCTCCATTACACGGCGTTGTAATTTTTCAGGTGTATCATCAGGGAAAACAGGTACGGGCTTTTGAGCTAAAATTTCTCCTCCGTCAGGAATTTCGTTCACAAGATGAACAGTTGCTCCCGTAATTTTCACTCCGGATTTCAAGACAGCTTCATGAACTTTCAATCCGTAAAAACCTTTTCCGCAAAACGAAGGTATTAATGACGGGTGAATGTTTATGATTTTAGCCTTGCAATTCTCAATGAAATTTTTGCTTAATATGTGCATGAAACCTGCTAAAACTATTATTTCGGGATTAAATTTTTTCAGCAGCTCTAAAATTTTTTCCTCAAATTTTTCTCCGAGTTCCTTAAAATCCGCAACATCAACAGGAATTTCAAATTTTTTCGCACGTTCAACAGCATAAGCATCAGGTCTGCTTGAAATCACTTGAACAATTTTTCCTGACTTCAAAATTTTATTGTTTTGAGCGTCTATTAAAGCCTGTAAATTTGTTCCTCCTCCTGAAACTAAAACAGAAATTTTTAACATAATTTAATTCCTCCTTCACCTGTAATCATTTCGCCGATTAAATATGAATTTTCGATTGAGTTCAAAATTTCATCAGCGTTATTCGGACTTGTTATTAATGTCATTCCTACACCCATGTTAAACACGTGGAACATTTCGTCAAGTTCAATATTGCCTGCTTTCATTAACAGTTTGAAAATTTCAGGCGTTTTGATTTTAGCAAGTTCGATTTCAGCGGTTAAATTTTTGCCGAAACTTCGCGGAATATTCTCGTAAAATCCTCCGCCCGTTATATGAGCTATTGATTTTATTTTAGAGATTAACGGTAAAACTTCACGAACATAAATTTTCGTAGGTGTTAATAATTCCTCGCCTAAAGTTTTTCCCAATTCATTGACATACTCGTTGAAATTTCTGTCCTCAAAAATTTTTCTCACTAATGAAAATCCGTTTGAATGTACTCCTGATGAAGGCAGAGCAATAATTACATCGCCTGCTTTAACGTTTGAAGGATTAAGAATTTTTTCACGCTCAACAACTCCGACGCTGAAACCTGCAATATCATATTCGTCCTCAGGATAAAATCCGGGCATCTCTGCTGTCTCTCCTCCGATCAAAGCACATTGAGATTGAACACAGCCTTCAGCAACTCCCGAAACAATTTCAGCAACCTTTTCGGGAAAATTTTTTCCTACAGCAATATAATCCAAGAAAAATAACGGTCTTGCTCCGCTGCACAAAACATCATTAACACACATTGCTACACAGTCAATCCCGATTGTATTATGTTTATTAACGGCAAAGGCGATTTTCAATTTCGTTCCTACTCCGTCAGTGCCGCTGACTAAAACGGGGTGCTTCAAATTTTCATCAAGCTCAAACATTCCTCCGAAGCCTCCCAAGTCCGAGAAAACTCCGGGAATTTTTGTGCGCTCAACATGTTTTTTCATCAGGTTCACAGCGTCATAACCTGCCTGAACATTTACGCCTGATAATTTATAATTTTCACTTGTCGAATTTTTTTCGTAACTCTTCATTTTTCCTCTCAATATTTTCAGCCATCTTTAATGCTTCTGTCTCAAGTTTTTCCGCAAGTTCTTCATCGTTTAACGCCAAAATTCTCGCCGCTAACCATGCTGCATTTGCTCCTCCGTCAATAGCTACACAGGCAACAGGAACTCCCGGAGGCATTTGAGCAGTTGATAACAAAGCGTCCATTCCTCCAAGATCATCAGATTTAACAGGTACTCCGATAACGGGCAATCTTGAATGAGCTGCCAAAACTCCCGCAAGAGCCGCCGATTTTCCAGCTATTGCGATAATAACTCCGAAATTATTTTTGCGTGCGTTAATTGCGAAGTCCCTAGCCTTTTCAGGTGTCCTGTGAGCCGAAATTATATTAATCTCAAACTCAAGACCGATTTTATTCAAAACGTCGATAGTTTTTTCAGCGATTTTAATATCACTGTCGCTTCCTAAAATTATTGCAATTCGTTTTTTCATGATTATTTTTTCTCTTCTACTTCAATGTGTACCGTAGGAATTTTTGATAATTTTGAGAATGTTGAGAGCGGTAATTGTGGAGCATCTTTGAAACTTGATACATTTGAACCTTCTGCCGCAGTTTTATTCTCTTTAACAATTATGTCCCAAAGTTCTTTTCGCCAAATTTGAGTAGCTTGAGGAGCCGTTATTCCAAGTCTCACGACATCGCCCCGAACATCTATAACCATAATTTCAATGTCCGTTCCGATTTGAATACTCTCATTAATTTTTCTGCTTAATACAAGCATTAAATCTCACCTCCGTTAATCATTGCGGAAGCTTTCATTTTTTCACGGATTTCCTCAGAGAATACTATGTGCCTTACGGGATATTCTTCATTAAGGGCTATAACTTGAACTGCCTTACGAGTTTTCAGGTTGATTAAGATCGGTGCCCTTAAATTCGCTGTCATATTCCAAGGAGCTAATTCGGGAATTGAAACGACTATTAATAACGCAAGCTCCGAAATATCCGCAGAACCTAATAATTTTAATTCATCATCAGGTATTCTTGCGTTATAATCCGATTGAATTGCATCGGGTGAAGTAACAGGCAAAGCTAAATTTCCGTCATCAAGACTTTGAAGCCATTTAATAGCGCTCTCATCATTGCCCGCTAAAATCCATTTTTGTTTTGTTTCAAATGCGGGTATACCTCTGGGAAAAAATAAAACGTCCTCTTGAGTATATATAACCTCACCGAAACGACTGGTATTTATTTTCATGTCTGACATTTTTATCAGATGCCTTTCAAAAAAATTTTTATCATAATAATAGCATGTTATATTTTCGGTAACGTTGCTAACTTTCAAAAATATTGGTAAACTGACACACTATTTGAGAGGTGAATTTTGTTTTGCAGCAGGATTTAATAGAGTGGCTCAAGGAAAATGAAAACGAAAATAAAAATTCTAACAACGGAACAGGTTTATTGCTTGCTCCTGTAAATTTTGCACAAACAGAAGAACCCGAAATAATTTCAGAACCTCTTCCTGATGAAACAGAAATCCCCGAATTAATAATCGAAGAAACTCAAGAGACTGAAAAAGTTTCTCAGCCCGAAATTGAAACGCCTCGAGAGGAAGTCAATCAACAAGAAACAGAGTTGCAAGAATTATCAGAGGAAAGTTACGAACTACCGCAGGAAATTTTACAGCCCGAAGAAGTTGAAACATCTGTTGAAGTTTCAGAGCCTGAAGAATTTACGGATAAAATTGAAATCAATAAAGATACATGGCAGGAAACTGCAACAAAATATGGTTTAAGCCTTGATGAACCTCCGATAGAATTATGGACACAAATTAATGCCGGCTCGGATTATGATGACGTTAATTATCAAGAGACAGAGAGCTTGCAGGGCAGTGCATATATTCCCAGACATGAACACGGAAGAAATTTTACTCAGAGGCTTCAAGAGATTTTAAGAGTTCGGAAACAGCGAGCTGAAATTTTGCGTGAGGAAGAAAAAGCTGCGGAGAAAAAAAACAATTCCAGTTTGTTTAATGCAATAATAATGTGTTCGGCGATGTTAATCGAGGTTGCTTTAGCGTGCATAGCTTTGTTTTTCCTGAACAGATATTCGGCAATGAAAAATATTGAAATTAAAAATAACCCGATTGAAAATGAACATGAAGAACAAGAACAAGAACAAAAGCAAGATAAAAATGAACAGATTGAGATAATATTGCCTAATCTTGATGACACAGTAAAAATGAAAGAGGGTGATGTAACAAGCAAAGAACCTGAACCGATAATAATAAAATTGCCTGAAACTTATGAAAGTTTATTGCGTGAAGGTACACGGGCATATAATCTTAAAGATTATGACAATGCTATTATAAATTTTCATAGAGCTATGGAAATGAGGGACTATGATATTCGCTCTTATATCGGACTTGCAGACGCATATAAAGCGAAAGGAATGTATTTTGATTCAAAACGGATTATCGACGAAGCTCGAAAAAAAATCGGACGTAATCCAACGCTCGAAATACAATTAAAACTTTTAGAGAGGGAGTAAATTTTTATGATGAACAAAAACGTTATTGCAGCAAACGAAATTATCGGCAATGATGTTGTGAAAGCATTAAAGCGCAGAGGTTTTGAAGCTGAATATGTTTCAACAGGTTCTGAAGCATTGAAAAGAATTTTAGAGATAATTCCCAAAGATGCTACAGTAGGTATTCCCGGCACTGTAACAATAAGGGACATCGGAGCATTAGATGCTTTGAAAGAACGTGGCAATGTCGTTTATCAACATTGGGGGTCTATGTCGAACGAGGAAAGAAGGATTGCACGTTTCAAGGAAAATGAGGCCGATGTATTTTTAACGAGTGCTAACGCTTTAACAAGGGACGGTCAGATTATTAACATTGACGGAACAGGAAACAGAGTTGCTGGCATGGCATGGGGCAATGGATTAGTGTTGTTTGTGATAGGGATTAACAAATTAGCATTCGATCTTTCGGACGGTATCGAGCGTGCAAGGTCTGCTACAATTCCAAACGCTATACGACAGAACGAGCCTTCAGCATGTGTAAAGGCAGGACATTGCGTTAAGTGTCTTGATGAGGCTAGTATGTGCAGAGCGATATTAATTTTGGAACAGGCTGTAAAAGGCCGAAAGTATCACGTAATTATCGTCGGAGAAAATTTAGGTTATTGAGGTGTTTTAGTTTTTATGGAAAACAGAGACAAAATTGTAATACTCCTTGCAGGAGGAAGAATTGTTCAGCGTCATGAGAGCCATGACAAAGTTGAACTTACGGACGAGGAATTATATGCACTTCTTCCGGAGGATTTCAGAGATCATGTTGTGTTTCAGAAATGGAGCTTTCAGCCCGTCTCAAATTACACTTTGAGAATGTGCGGTGAACTTATAAGCATGGTAACATTATTCGTACATGATGAAGGAGCAAGAGGAGTAGTAGTTACATGCGGTATTCAGGCGCTTGCGGAATTGGCATATTTTGCTGATTTAGTTTGGGATTTGAACCCGCCGTTAATTTTTACTGGGTCAATTTTCAATGCAGGAACTTCCAACAGTGAAACATCGTTACGCTTAACTCAATCAGTAAGAGCTGCATTATCGGGAGCATGTACGGGAAAAGGAGCTTTAATTTGTATTCAAGATTCGATTTATGCGCCTGCTGACGTTTTGAGGATTTCAAATTTCAATCGTTCAGGACTTCTTGCATTCCCTGAATCTCCTTTAGGAGTTTTCTCACAGCCTTCAGGAGGCTATATATCTTTGAGATTTCCGAGGCACAGATATATTCAAAAGATGGTACAGCCTTTAGCAAGGAATATTCCGATTTTAACGGCCTCGCTTGGTGATAACGATTTAATTTTAAGGGCGTTGCTTGATAAAAAATTTGGGGAACTTGACGGATTAATAATTTCGGGACTTGGAGACGGTGATGTGCCTTCATTATGGGTGCCGTTGCTGCGAAAAATTGTGCGCTCCGATATTCCTGTAGTATTAACTTCAAGATACCCTGACGGCTTTGTTCAGGCTACTGAAAATTACGAAGGAAGTGCTTCACAGTTGCTTGAAATGGGCTTAATTAACGGCGGAATGCTTTCATCGTTTCAGGCAAGAATAAAACTTGCGGTAGGTTTAGCTGCTAACTTAAAAGGAGCGCAGCTTGCCGAATACATAAACGGTAGATAAAAAATGGCTGGAATAGTTGCGATAATAGGTCGTCCGAACGCCGGGAAATCTTCACTCTTTAACAGATTAACAGGAACACGTGAAGCTATTGTTGACAATATGCCCGGAGTAACGAGGGACAGATTATACGGTGAAGTTGAATACGGCGGTAAAAATTTTTACGTTATTGATACCGGAGGAATTTTTGGTGAAGATACTGCTTTCAGTTCGGGAATAAAATTTCACGTTGACGAGGCGGTGAAGGAATGCGACCTTGTAATATTTTTGATTGACGGTAAAGACGGCGTTACAAATTCAGATGAGGAGATAGCGAATTTTTTACGACGAAATAAGCCCGTAATAATTGCCGTGAATAAACTCGACGATCCTAAACACGATGATCTTGCAAACGATGCTTATGTTTTAGGATTTGAGAATGTAATTCCGATAAGCGCACTTCATAAACGAGGGATAAATGAATTACTTAACGCTGTAATAAAATTTTTGCCCGATGATGAACAAGATTTTTCCGACGATGAAAACAAAAACGAAATCAAACTCGTAATAGCAGGTAAACCTAATGTCGGGAAATCTTCTCTCCTGAACAAAATAACAAATTCGGAACGTTCGTTAGTAAGTCCTATAGCAGGAACAACAAGAGACCCTGTTGATATGCCGATTAATATTGACGGTCAGGACTTCAGGATTATAGACACGGCAGGATTAAGACGGAGAGCAAAATTTGACGGAGATTTGGAATATTATTCATTTGTTAGGACATTAGCCGCAGTAGATCGTTCTGATATTGCATTGTTGTTAATGGACGCTCAGGAGCCTTGCACTGATCAGGACAAAAAAATTGCTGCACATGTTGTTCAAAAGGGTAAAGGATTAATTTTAGTTTTGAATAAATGGGATTTAGTTACGGGTGAAAATGCAAAAGCTGACAAGCTCGTGAAAAAAATCAAAGATGATATGCCGTTCTTAAATTTTGCGCCTGTAATTTTTGCTTCGGCACTAAACGGTCGAGGAATAACGAAAATAATTCAGACTGTTTTAACCGTAAATGAAAATCGACAAAAAAGAATTGCTACGAATGTATTAAATCGTTTAATGAGAGATGTTTTAGCTTTTGACAGGCTGCCTTCGGACAAAAAAGGACGAGCGTTAAAAGTTTATTATTGTTCTCAAGCAGATACGGAACCGCCGACATTTATATTTTTCGTGAACAAACCCGAACTTGTTAATACATCATTTGAAAATCACGTTAAAAATAAAATTCGTGAGCTTGAAGATTTCACAGGTTCACCGATTCGGACATTTTGGAGAGGAAAGGAGAAAGATAAATAGATGAAAAAATTTTTATGCGTTTTAATTTTTATAATGTGTTTAAGCGTTTCAGCCGAACAAAAAGCACATGCCCGCAGCACAATAACACTTGCTGAATTAAACGGAACAGTCGGAGTTCAAATGGAAGAATTTGTTCGTGAAGTCGTAAAAGATTCTGAACTTAACGGAGACTCTTTGATAATTTTTCAGCTTGATACACCGGGCGGACTAGTTGAGGCAATGCGAGGAATAGTTCAATCGATTTTAGCGTCAAAAGTCCCTGTTGCGGTTTGGATACCTTCAGGAGGAAGGGCTGCAAGCGCAGGAGCTTTTATAGTTCAATCAGCACATATAGCGGCCATGTCTCCCGGAACGAACATCGGAGCTGCTCACCCTGTTGTAGCTTCAGGCGAGGACATCAAGGATAATGACATGAGCAAAAAAATCATGAATGACTTAAAAGCTCAAATGCGTTCGGTAGTTCAATTAAGGGGACGAAATCAGGAAATCGCCGAAAAAATGATTGAAGAGAGCATATCATTAACAGCAACGGAGGCACTAAAAGGTAAAGTTATTGATATTATTGCAGGAGATATAAATTCATTGATAAAAGCAATTTCGGGACGGCGTGTAAAAGTTGGTTCGCAATTCGTGAAAATAAATTTTGACGATGAAGTTAAAGTTACAAGAGCCGAAATGTCGTTCAGTGAAAAAATAATTCAGTTTGTTTCAGACCCTCAAATTGCATACTTGTTAATATCGGGCGGAATAATGGCGATATTCTTCGAGATAATTACTCCGGGAGGATTTATTTTGGGCACAGTCGGAGGATTAATGCTTGTGTTAGGTTCGATAGGATTAAAAATGCTTCCGTTTAATTGGGCGGGAATAGTTTTGATAATTGCGGGAATAATTGTTATGGCAATAGACCTTATAGCAGGCACAATGGGAGTATTAACTTTAGTTGGACTGCCTGTATTTTGTTTAGGAGGAATATTTTTGTTCAGGGCACCGGGAGGAGAGATGCTTCAAATTTCGATGTCATTCATAATCGGAATAGCGATTGCGCTCGGAATATGTTTTATTTTCGTAGCATATCTTGTATTGAAGGGAATGCGGCGAAAAGTTTCAACAGGAAACCAGGGAATGTTGGGGTTAAAAGTTGAAATAATTTCGGATTTGAGCGAAACAGAATTTGGACAAGTTATGTGTCATGGTGAAATATGGCGAGCAAAATCTTCAGAAGGTGAAATTAAAGCAGGGAATTTCGGAGTTGTTAAAGCGATTGACGGAATGACTTTAACAATAAAATCATCATCTTAAGCACTCATAAAAAGCGGAACAGGCAAAATAATCTTTAACAGTTCCGCTTAAAAATTTATACAACTGCTTCTACACTACTGTACATCACCACGCTATTTTGTCTTCAGGAATACATTCCGACAGAGGTTCCGCAGCACCGTCAAGCAATTTTTCACGCATATCAGGTATCGACAATAAATTAATAGTTTCAATCATTCCTCTGTAATCTTCATCGCTAAGCAATATAACGTTACCTTCATCAGTAACAATATTCAAAGGTTCATTATATTTTATAGTCTGCTTTATAATTTGCATCATATTTTTTTGAAAGCCTGTTATATTTACATTTTGCATAAAATTTTCTCCCATAAACTTAATGCAAAAAAGCGGAACCCTCACACTCGAAGATTCCGCTTTTTAATTTCAAATATTAGTTTTTCCTATGAAGTTTCGATTTTATATTCTGTTTCATTTCACCGAAACTTCCCCTTGTTTACGCAATATTACAATTTTTTTTCCAATCGCTTAGATTAGAAGCTGACTGCTGTTCTGAATCTCACAACGTTGTCGTTGTCTGTGCCGTCCAGATCGCTCTTGACGTGTACATAGTTGAGACCCATTGTTGTGTAGTCGTTAAGATTGTACTGAACACCAAGTCCGAACTCTGCAGGCTTCCAGTCCTTGCCATCATTGCCCATGTTGTCGACCTTGTAGCCATAGTAGAAGAGGTGAGTTGCCCACTTGTCGTTCCATTCCTGACCAAGAACTACTCTCCAGTACTTCATATCATCAGGTGCAAAGTAAAGACCGAATGTAGGAGCATAGAAGATCGAGTCGCCCGAACGTGCGATGAAGCCCTCTTTGTACTGGCCGTACTCAAGCCAAACGCTGGTGAACTTCAAAAGAGCCTGCTTGATGTCGAACATGACTGCCCAATGGTTAGCGTTGTCTCTGTCAACCTTATCCCATGTAACTGTCCTTGTGTTAGCCTGCTCAAGGTTCATATCCTGATGATAGAAAATGCCCTTAAATGCAACGTTCTCGTTGAAGTTGAAACGAAGTCCGGCAAATATTGTCCACAAATTCTTAAAGTGAATATCACCGTTCTGATAAGGTTCACCTACATTATCTAAGTCCGTATAACGTCTATCAGCGTTATCACCGATGAATGCCTGCCCGCCTAAATCTAAAGCAAACTGCTCAGTGAACTGGAATGAACCTCTCAACATGAACATCCAATCGTTCCAGAAGGTATCAACTGTAGGAATAGTCGCAGCCCTGTTGTTCATACCATAGCGATCGCCGCCTGAGTGAGCTACAACAGCCTGAACTGTTCCAAGACCGAAATTCTTTGTCAAACCAAGACCATTCCATTGCCAGTCTGTAATCTGGGTATCGCCTAACCAGCTTCCTGTTGCAGGAATACCGCCGACTTTGTAGTCTTTTTCCCAGTTCCATGCGAAACGACCGAGTGTAAGTCTGCTATCGAAGAAGAACGGCATTTCAACATAGAAACGGTCGAAAGCAACCTCTCTTGCATAGTCGCCGCCGTTAAGTCTGGCTACGAACTGATACTCATCGTCTTCGCCCCATGTGCGCTCGATCCAGATTTTTGCATCATCAAATGTGATTTCTCCGTCAGGATCCGGGCTTTCCTGGTTCTTCTGATAGTTAATATCAAGAGCCAAATCTCCGTGAATGTGCCATCCGCCGAGCCTGTCCTCAAGGACTGCTACTCTCTCGTCAAGCTCATCAACGCGTACACCGAGTGCTTCAAGCTCATCTTTGAACTCAACAACGAGTTTCTTGAGCATCTCAACGTCCTGCTTGCTTGCTTTGGTCATGTCAACAACTGCTAATGCTCTGGCTAAAGCTGAAGCCATCTCATAACGAGTTGTCTGCTGTTTGCCTTTGTAAAGTCCGTCAGGATAACCTGAAAGAATACCGTGTGCCGCTAACTGACCGATTGCATCGTAAGCCCAGTGATTCATGGGAACGTCCATAAAAGGATTAGTCTCTGAAAGCGCCGGGGCTGCAAGTGCTGCTACTAAAACTACAGCGATTAATACTGCTAATTTTTTCATTGTGAAAAACCCCCTATTAAATTTTCAATAAACTTTATCGTCCTGCGCACTCAGTCTTTTATGTCTCTAAGCCCTGAGCTGTGGGGGTTCGAAGTTGCCTTGTTTCCTTTCAATCCCTTTAACAGATAGAGGCTTCATTACAATCCGACCTCCTGCGCCCTTCGCTCCAACTCTTCCTTAATGGCCTAACGGGGTTTTACACCTCAATTCATTGCCGCCGGTTAATCCGTTGTGCGTCGGTTTGACGATTGTGCTTTACGTATTTCGTGTAGCACGGTGCATATATTACACTTAGATTTTTATTTTGACCATACGTAAAATTACTGATATTTTATTTCTGTATTTTTTGCGCTTGAAAATACTGGATTAATGCAGGGAAAAATCACTCGCCAATAACAATGCCTGAAGATTTAGCGATAGCTTTGACTCGTTTAAGAGAGATACCCGACAATGCCACCTACATAACCGCAATCGCCATTGTTGGTTCTAACATAATTTTACAGCAAAAAAATTAACCCTCCGAAAAAATTTTCAGAGAGTTAATATAAGAAAGTAGTGAGAAAAATGACTATTTAATTATAATATCAGGCTGTGCATTTCCTGTAAAACGTATCGTTGAGTCATACATTCCGTAAGCACTAATCTGAGGGACTTTGAACGTTCCTCGTGTAACAGCCCTCATCTTAAAGCCGTATGACCTTTCTGCGCTCAATTTGTCAAAGAATAATATCAGTCTGTCATCTCTGATGTCATTCACAACTCCGTAAGAGTTTTCAGAATCCTCAACGCCGTCATCAAGTCTCGGATTTTCAAGCTCAAATCCAGCAGGCAATAAATAATTCAAAGCAAGATTGTTAATTGTCATTGAAGGTTTTATGCCTAAGACAACCTGAATAACTTTTCCTTGTTCAACAGGCTCTGAAGGATTCAAAACATTTCCGTTTTCGTCAAAATACAGACATTCAATATTAACGTTACGGCGTTCGGGTTTAGGCTGTGATTTCGGATAACCGTTTACGCTCCATGTATAACAGCCTTGTCCGTCTCCCTGTGCTTCTATTAAAATTCCCGTGCCTCTGGGAAGATCATTGATTTTTAAGCTGACAGGTTTTGAAGTGCTGTCGTAAGTCAAAATTGCTTTGTCGCTTGTGTCTGTGTTGACTTGAGCGTGAATATTGCTTTTTGCGCCTGCTGTTTCAACGTTGTAACGTGCAAGAGCGATTATTGCCGATGAATTATCCTGTGTGCTGAACCAACCGCCTTTACTTTCAAGCGTCAATAAACGTGAGGCAAGCTCCGTAACTTCAGGTGCCTGAGGTTCAACATCAAGCCACATTGATAACAATATCGCCGTATTTCGTGTATCGCTCTCAAGAGTTCCGCCTGAATATCCCGAATTTTTGCCGAGCGTTAAATTTCTCAAAGCATCTGCGTTACCGTCGATTAAAGATTGCGCACCCGCCAAATAAATATGACCTGAAGCTCTCAAGTTGTTAGAGTTCTCACGCAAATATTCAATCCAGCCTAAAGGCTTTTCATCGTTCAACGCTAAAACATATACAGCATATGCCTTAGTCGTTAAATCATCTCGTTCATCATCAGGCGATTCGTATGCAGGCATTGAAGCTAAAAATTGCCTTATCCAATTCAACACTCCCGTAAACATTTCTTCGGGATAATTAACTCCTGCGTCCCTTGCCTTCAACAGGAAATGAGCTGCATATACACTGCCCCAATTAAAAGGCGTATTGCTTCCAGGCCACATCGTGAACGAACCGTCGTATAACTGCATTGATTGTATTCGTGCAATAGCTCCGTCGGTTCTTTCGTGTAAAGCCGTATCGGTCGTAACCATAGGATCAAGTTCCGCAACTGCATCAGGTAAAATCAAAAACGGCCATGCTCCCGAAATAGTTTGTTCAAGGCAAGCGTAAGGATAATTATTGAGAAAATCAATAGCCTTGTTCAAATTTATTGCCGGAGTATTCGCAAGCGTCAATGAACCTCTAACATTTCCGACAAAATCATCAAGCGGAATTTCAAGTTTAGTTGTTCCGTTCTCAAAAATTCCAGAACCTCCCACTGTTATAACAGGCCATGCAACTCTAACAGGGATTTCAATTTCCTGAGTGAAAGATTTTTCAGCGTTATTTTCAGTCCATGAGGTCGTAATTTTCAACAATGCTTTATTACTTCCTCCGAGAGCTTTTGCCTGAGTGTTGAATGATGCCTTTGAACCTGCTGAAATTTTTAATGTCGTGAAAGATTCATCGAGCATTAAACCTTCAGGAACTAAATTAATTTTCACGTCTCTGTTTTCGTTTGAAGTGTTAAAGACTGATACAGGCACCGCAAAAATATCTCCTGGAGCCGCAAATCTCGGTAAACCTGTCTCCGTTACAATGTCTCTTGCAATTTCGATTGTCTGTTCAGCACTGCCGAAACTTCTCCCTGATGCCGCAACTACAAAAAGCCTTCCTCTTCCGCTGAACTCAGGAATTTCAAACTCGGTATGAATTTCGCCGTTTTTATCAGCTAACAACACTCCGTCGAATAACGACAAAATTTTGAATCTCTGTACATCTCCATTTGCAGCTAAAGCTCCGAGTGCCTCATCACCTGCGGGGTGTAACTGTTCCGTTGCTCTGTTTTCTACAGGGATTAATTGGTCGTAAATGTCAAAGCCTTCTGAGTTTAATTTCTTCAATCCCCAGAAATGTTTTAAGAGGTCAGGAGTTTTATAATTTGTCAGTCCTAACACTCCGTCATCGACAAAAGCAACTGCCACATCGGCGTTATTTATAACTGAAGCTGAAGCACCGTTTATTTTTATCGTTACAGGAAGTTTTGAAGCAGGTTCAATTTTTTTCGGAGCGTTAATCGAGACATTGAGATTCAAATCCGAAAGATCGGTTTTAATTCTTGCAAGCCCGATTGCCCTATGTGATGCCCAACCTTTAGAATCCTCATCTGTTACAGGCCGTATAAGCCATGCCGAGAACCAAGCATTAGGTCTGAAATCCTGAGTAACAGGAACTTCAAAGACAACTTCAGATTCTTTGACGTTCTGAATTTTTCGTGTCTGAGGCATCATCTTTGCATTTTCAACCATTACCATTAACAAACCTTCAAACGGAACTTTAACTTTAATTCTCGCAGTTTCACCAAGCCTGTAAAATTCTTTTTCCGTTGAAATTTCGATTCGGTCGATTAACTGTGAACCGCCTCCTGCATATTCGGGATCTGTTGCGTAAAATCTGTAAACAGCTCTTGCATTATCATCGCCGTCTGAAACTCTAACGAGATATGCGCCGTAATTTTCAGGTTTGAACGAAATTTCTCCAAGTCCGTTTTTAAGCGTGAAAGTTTTTTCGTCAACCTTCTGTAATTCTTCGCTGCTTTGCCAACGTTTACGTCCGTCGATTTCTATCATGTTGTAATTCCATGTAACCTTATAAAGTTCGGCGTTAAGTTCTCCGGGATTTGCGGGTTCTTCATCAGGAGTTACAGCAGCAACTTTGAACGCAGTGTCGTTTCTCACGGTGAAATTATCAACGGCAGGGGCAATTCCCAAAAGATAAGGTGCAGGATAATACGGCCTCGTTATTGAACTTGATACCCAACGTCCTCCGTCTTCCATAACTTCAGCTCTCAAAGTTACATTAATAATCGTCGGAGCCTGCCAATCTTCATCAAGTGTTAAATTAGCATGGCCGTTCCCGAAATTATCAAGATTAGCTTCTTCAAGTTCTCCGTCAGTGAATGTGAAATGTCTTTCAGGATCTCCGAATGAATATCCTTTCCATCTGTCCTGTTCAGGAGTAAATGAACCTTCACGTGCAGTCCATGAAGTTTTGAATTTCAATCCTGCTCCGTCAACTCCGAATAACCATCTCGCATAAATATCAGCGGTCAATGTGTCGTTATGAACAAGATATTTACGATACGAATTTAATTTCACTTCCAAACGAGGCGGCGCAAAATCTTCAACATGAAATTTATATGCTGCGATAGGTTTATCCTCATTGCCGGGAATTGCTAACGATGCTGTCCAAAGTCCTGTTAAAGCATTTGAGGGCAAATTCACTTCAGCAACCGCGCTTCCCTTAGCATTAAGAGTTACGGCCTCCTGTTTAACTTTTCTCCCTAAAGTGTCTCTGACTATAAACAAAACAGGAAATGCTTCAGGAGTTGTCAAATTGGAATTTCTGACTATTGCTTTGAATAAAGCGTTTTCTCCTGTTCTGTAAATATCTCTAGGTGAAAAAATCGCTGCGTCATACCCCGACTTTAACCATTCTCTTCCTGACGTATCAAAAACTTCACGGTTCAATAAATTTCTCGTGAGCTGTATGTAAGTTAAATCGGTATTGCCTTCTTCAGTTTTCGATATTACAGCGACATCGGGTTGATTATCTGACTGCCATGTTTGACCTTCGGGAAGTTCATAATAAAATACTCCTCCGTTATTTGTACTTCCTTCAGCTAATAATTGTTTTTTGTCGGAATAAATTTTCACGTTAGCTTCCGAAATTCCTCGTGCAGTTGTAAGAGTGTTGACCCAAATTAATATTGCGTCCTCCCAAAGCCTTGCAGTCGCTCCCATATCACTGAGGTTAATCATTTGTTCGGCTTCGTTCCACCATTCTTTCTCACTGTCTCTGACCGTCAGCAAAAATAATCCTCGTTCACCTTTTGCAATTTCATCAAGAGGAATACTTTTTCGTACACGTTCATTGAGAGGAAGGTCAACTGGAATTTCCTTCGTGAAAACTCTCTTGGCTATATCACGCTTGAAATTGTCATAGTCTCCGTTAAGGACATGAGGAATATTGTTCTCGTACATGCGCCATAAATCGAGCTGCAATTTTTTCACGTTCAAAAGTTCAACGGGAATTAAGCCTTTATTAAGAGGAGTTAAATATGTTCCTGAAGCAGGCAATCTGACTTCCGAATCTAAATCAGGCATAATGACTGCTTGCTTATAATCCTCTTTCAAAACTAATCCGCCCTTTGAAGGAAAACCTTTTCGAAATGTTATAACAAATCTGCTTCGAGGTTTGAAATCATCGGTACGGATCATAAAGCTTTCATCAGTCCAAGTTGATTCAAATGTCGGGTTATTAACTGACGGTTCAATATCAATGAAACTTTTTGCTGCCGTAGGATCAATTCCGAAATTAAATGAAGCTCTTATTGCGTTTTCTTCAGGATATAATCCCAGAACATTTAATTCAGGATCAAGAATAACAGTTTCGGAAAAATCTTTCTCAATTCCTAAATCACCCTCACCTGATTTCAAGCCTGCCGCAATTTTAACGGTAAATTTTTGACGCGATGAAAATTTTTCGACAGGTACAGCGACTCTGATTGTTCGAGAAGGTAACGCACCGTTGATACTGTAAGGCATTTCACGGCCTTGAGCATTCAAAATTCTCATGAAGCCTTTTAACCTCGCAGGGTCTATTCTCATGTTGAAACCTAAATTGAAATAAGCGTTTCCGTCTCTTCCCATTGAGGCTTTAATATCAGTCGGAGATAATCCTTCGGTTTGAAAAACAAATTTTCCCGAACCGATTTTATTGCCGCGCCTGTCCTTCAAATTTTCTTTGAGAGTTGCGGTGTAGGTTGTAGCGCTTCTGAGGGGTGATAATAATTTCGCTGTGAAAGTCCTGTCATTTTGCCAACGCCCTTCAAGCTGAAGAGGAGGGTTTAATTCAATCGGGAATAAAGAATTTTCGGGAGTAATAACTTTTCCCATTTGATTTTTATTCACGACAGGATTTCGGAACACTACTCTGAACGAAACGTTATCAGGCACTGTTCCTGTAGGTGAAAAACTCTGAACCCCCGCAGGCATGTTAGAGCGAGTTTGAGCAGACCAAGCACTCGAAATGCCCAGCGAGAAAATTATAAGTAACAAAAGCAAAAAAATTTTTTGAGACTTATGCAATTAAAATACATTCCTTTCATAAAAATTTATTTATTCTAATTGAGTTAATTATAGAAAAAATTTCTTTCAGTGCAAATTGTAATATGCTTTTACTTTTTCGTTTTTGTTAGTAGAATAATCAGGACGAAAGTTTATTTTAATTTTAGTAAAGGTGATAGCCAATGAATTATGAAAATTCTGTAACAGTTTCGGGGCTTGTGCATCATTTGAGCCGTAACAAAAACGATTCTTACTTTCCGTTTTCAATCCGTCATGAAAATTTATGGACTGACGGAACGACACGTAAAGATTTTTTGACAGCACGAGCATTTTCAAAGGAGCTTTGTGAAAAATTGAAGGCTCTTAACGAAAATACTCCCGTGAAGGTTACAGGTGTTTTGAAATCGTCAAAAGGAAGCGGAGAATTATATCTTGCTGTTGATGAAGTTGAGGTGCTTGATGAAAAATTTGAGCTTGAAAATTCAGTGAGACTTTCGGGAAATGTACATCTCGTTAAAGCTCAGGCTGAAGGTGAAACAGGCACAGGAAAATATATGAGGTTTGCGATACGTCAGGGTGATGAAAATTCGGGCGGCAGAGATTTTATAGTTGTTCGAGTTTATGATGAAGAATTGCGTAAAATTCTTGCCGAAAAAAATTCCGATGACCCTGTAAAAATTAAAGGCACTCTGCGTTCATCAAGAGGAAGCGGAGTAAATTATGTCAGATGTTCAGAGATAGAATAGAGAGAGGGAAATGGACGTTCAACGATTAGAGGAACGAATAAGGGGAAAATTAAATTTTTTTCCGAATAAAACACGAAGAGTAGCTGAATATATTTTAGGCAACTCGTCGGAAATAGCTTTTTCTTCAATCAGTGAGACAGCACAAAAGCTATCGGTTTCACGAGCGCAATTAGTTCGTGTTGCTAGAATGTTAGGTTTTGAAGGTTATGCGGATCTGAAAAATACGTTAAAGAAAAATTTAATGGATCAAATGCTGCCTTCATCGGTCAATGCAGGGCTTGAAAACGGCTCTGATATTGCTTCTGAACTTTGCAGGCTCGAACAGGCTAATATAAGTGAGACATACAGAAATTTAACGCTGCATAACGAACTTACTTCAAAATTTTGTAAGGCAGTACAATCTTCCAACGCAATTTACTGTATGGGCTGGGGAATTTCCTCAATGCCTGCGGAATGGCTTTACACGAGATTTTCGGAACTCGGATTAAAGAGCGTTTTAATGAGGCGCGGTTCACTTTCACTCATTGAACAGTCAAGAGGCATAACAAAAAATGACATGCTAATAGTATGTGAACTTCCAAGTTACGTTATAGAAGTTGCCGAAGCCGTGAAAAAAATTTCGGAAGAAGGAGCATTTGTTGCTGTAATAACCGACAGTCCGGCGGCTCCTGTGTGCAGTTATTCACAACTTCAATTTTATGTGAGCGATCATTCGCCGATGTTCGGAAGCAGTTTAATAGGTTCGATGTTTGCCGTACATGTTTTGACGTCAACGTTGGCACATGATATGGGTAATGCGGGGCGCATTGCTCTTGAAACTCAAAAAGAAAACTTGAGCGATAAAAGAATATATTATCCGTCATACGGTTTGAGATATTAATCAACACTTGCACAAAAAAATTTTTCGTGGTAGTATTTCCTAGCAATGCAGTTTGGCCTCATCGACTAGTGGTCCAGGTCGTAGCCCTCTCAAGGCTAAAACACGAGTTCGAACCTCGTTGAGGCTACCATGAAAATCAAAAAGAGCTTTCGTATGATAAATGCGAAGGCTTTTTTTATTGGAATGATGATTTATAATTAGAGGGTAATGTGCTTTGAAGGACGGACAAGAATTAACATGAGTGAAAATACAGCGGAAGAGAAATTAAGACGAGATATTGAAGGAGATATATTCTCAGTAAATACGAAAGCTAAAAAAATTAAACGCAGACCTATCGGGAAAAGTAAGAAGCCTGATGAAATAGGTCAAGCTATTGTTGATTCTCTTATGGGTGATCTTGAGAAGAGAATAGAGCAAAGCCTAAATTCCGATAATGTATTCAAAGCACCCGAAGTTAAGAAAGAAAAACATGAAGCAGTGAAAAATACAACTGCAAAGCATTATGTATCACCAAAAACTTCACATAAAGAACTTAAACCGCATATTGTCAAAAAAATTTTAAGGACCGAAACAAAATCAGAGCCGGAGCTTAACGTTAAGGTCAAAAAAACTGAAGAAGCTAAAATTATTCCAGAGCCTGTTGAACCTCCTGAAGTTAAACAGCCTGTTGAAGTTTTGCAACCTGAAGAAATTCAAGAGCCTGTTAATGAATTATATACTGTTGAAGAAGTTGTTAATGAAGTTAATGAGCCTGAAAATATTGAGCCTGTTGAAAAAGTTCGAGAGCCTGAAATAGAAACTCCTGAAATTATTTCAGAATCCGTTGAGTCAGTCGAACCTCCTGAAGCTGAACAGCCTGAAGAAGAACAACAGTCCGAAGAAATTCAAGAGCCTTTACCTGTTTTAATTGAAGATGATGATGATAATAATGAAGAAGAGATTGAAAACTTTGAAGAAATTGAAGAGACCGTTGAAAATTTAGAAGAGGTTGATGAACTGCCTGACATTCCGTTAATTTCTGAAGAGGGATCAGAACAGGAAGAAGAAGAATTTTTGCCTGATGTCCCTGTTATTAACGCTGAGGAAGATTCAGGTGAAGATGAACTCCCGATTATTAACGCCGAAATTGAAAATGAAGATGATAACAATAATGAAATTGAAAACGATTCAATTCCTGCTCAAGATGAGAATGAGATAGTTTTGAATGTCAATTACGATTTTCCGACAACCGAGCAAAAACCTGAAGAACCCGATCCAGAGTCCGAAATTGCTCCTGTATCAGTTACAATGCCTGAATCTACAAAAACCGCTGAAGATAAATTAATGGCTGATATTGCTGAAGCAATGACAGGTAACCCTTTGACTCTTGAAAATCGTGAAGCACCTGAACTCTATAAACTCCCTGATGATTTTTTAACTGGAAATGATGTTAATTCACAACCATCTCAACAATCTGCCGAGGATAAATTAAGAGCTAATATCGCTCAAGCAATGTCAGAATCTCCTCTTGATGCTGCTCAGGAAAATGCTGTACAAGATTTTGAGAATGATTTAATCTCTTTAGATCTTTCAGAATATGAGGGTGAAGTTTCGGAGCCAGAACCATTTATAGAAACTCTAGACCTTATGCCAAATTCTGATTATGAACCTGAAGCAGAAGAACCTGAACAAGAAGAAACAGAATCTCCTGAACCTCAAATAGAACTTGAAATTGAAGAAAAAACGGAAGACGAAATCGAACCCGAAGCGGATAATTTTGAGGATTTATTAGCGGTTAAAGAGGAAAATATCAATGAAACTTCAGAGCCTGTAATCGAAGAAAATATTATCGAAGAAGAGGAAGTCCCTTTACCTGATCCGGAACCTGAACCTGAAGCTCCCGAAATTTCAGAGCCTCTTGAAGCTTTCGTAAATGAAAATGAAAATACAGAAATAACAGAGGAAAATATTGAACCTGAAATTAAAATTGAAAATGAAAATAACGATATTCAAATTGAGGAGGCAACAAACCAAAATAACATGGCCGAAACAAGCTTATTAGATGACGATATTAATATCAATGATAACGAAAATATTAATGATGACGATTGGGATATTTCATCTTTAGGTGATTTAGGCGCTGTAGCTTCAATGCCCGAATATGAACCTGAACCTGAAATCGAAATCGGAGAAACACAAAATACACCGCCAGTTAAAAATGAAAATGAAAATCTAAATAACGGCGGCGAAGAAAAAAATGAGGAGAAAATTATGGGAATACGCGAAAAATTAGCTGCACGAAAAGGCGGCGCAAAAACTTCATCAGGTAATGAAAACTCATCAGGCAAATCATCTTGGTTAGTGCCGTTATTAATGATTGCTTTAACTGTTGTAGGAGGCATGATACTTTGGGAACTGAAGCAGCTTAACGACAAAATGACTTTAACTATGATGAATATGGGCAGCGGAAATTTTGAGTCAATTCCGGGAATCGAAGCAGCTCCGTCGTACGATTATTCAGTTGATTTTATTTTCGATACAAATTTGACTGAACGTATGGCTCAACGCGGTCATGACGGTTGGCAGGTCGTAGGCTCAAGGAGAACTCAAGACAGCATTACCGGACAGCTCGGTTATGAATTTATATTCATGAGAAAAACTCCCGGAAGGTAAAAATTTATCATGGCATTGTTCGCAAAATTAAAGGAAAGGTTAAAAGGTGTTCGTGAAAAATGGAGCGGGGGAATTTCAAAATTATTTTCCTCGAAGACATTTGATTCAGATTTTTGGGATAATCTTGAAGAACAATTAATCTCAGGCGACACCGGATTGGATTTCACGGAGGAGATTATAGAGTTTCTGAAGAAAGAAGTTAAGGAGAAAAATATTAAAACTCCTTCAGACCTCAAAAATATTTTTACGTCAAAAATTACTAGCGAATTAAATTCCGTTGAAGGCATGGGAAAAAGTTTTGCCCTAACAAAAAAGCCCTTAATATTATTGATGATAGGAGTAAACGGAAGCGGTAAAACAACTTCAGCAGGAAAACTCGCTACAATGTACAAAAATCAAGGCAAAAAAGTTATCATGGCCGCAGCAGATACTTTCAGAGCAGCAGCAGTTGAACAGTTAAAAATTTGGGGTGAACGTTCAGGAGTTAGAGTTATTGCTCAAGGTCAGGGAAGCGATCCCGCAGCAGTTTCATTTGACGCTTGGAAAGCCGCTGAAAGTTCGGGAGCTGACGTTTTGATTGTTGACACCGCAGGAAGGCTTCACGATAAACATAACTTAATGGAGGAGCTGAAAAAAATTCACAGAGTTTTATTGCGTGAGGCCGGAGCTGAAAGACTTGAAACCATTTTAGTGCTTGACGCTGTACTCGGTCAAAATTCCGTTGCTCAAGCTGAAACTTTTAACAGCATTATCCCCGTAACTTCAATCATAATGACAAAATACGATAACACTGCTAAAGGCGGTGTGGTCATTTCGATTGCAAAAAAACTTAAAGTCCCTGTGAGATTTATAGGTTTAGGAGAGGGAGCGGAGGACTTGAACAATTTCAGCTCCGAAGATTTTGCTAATGCTTTAATGGAAACGGAATTAGGGAAAAATTCGTGAATACTTCAGAATATAATTCAAATTCTTTAACTCCCGAATCGACATTGTTATATTTTCTGCGTAAACTCTTTGAGACAGCAGCAGAATATGCCGTGTATATTCCCGAAGTCGGAGACGTTATTATTTTGAGCAAGGGGCAATTAGTTTCGATCGTTGAAAGAAATTGTGCCGACTCAATGATTAAAACTTTACCGCAGCTTGCTGAACGAAATGTTTTCAAGCCTATTAATTATGACGAAATCGATTCGCCCGAAAGAGTTACGGCTCTTTACGTCAGAAATACAGGTTCGTTTACAGATTCACTCGAAACTTCGTTAAACCCTGACCAGCCTTTATATCCTGAATGGTGGAACGCTCCCGTGCCTTTTGCGATGTCATCGAGAGGGACGTTAAGGCTCAATGATATGGCGATAAAAATGTTTGGTTCAGGCCCTGAACAGTTAAATGCTAATGAACTTCCCGAAAAAGATGAATTTATGGTCAGGCTTGAAAATAATGACGAAGCAATATTAATTGCCTTCAAAAAATTATCTCCGGGAATTTTCACGATAGAAGATTGCACAAATAATTTAACCGATGTTGATGATATTACGTGGTGGGCTGCTGTCGGTCTAACATGGATTAAGGAAATCGAAAATCAAGGCGGAAAATGGCAAAGGCTTGACGCACCTCCTGAAGGCAAAAAAACTTTCAGAGCTTGCGAATGGCAGGGACAAATTCAAGGTTATATTAATATCGAAATGCCTCCTCGCAAAAAAAACGTTACGAAAAAAAAGGAGGTTAAACAAGTCGAACAAAAATTAGAACCTGAAACAAAAATTGAACCCGAAAGAAAAAGCGATGATGTCATTGGCCACATAGGACCTCAAGCAATGGCATTGTTAGCGGCAGGACAAACGAGAGATGATATTTTATTATGAGTAATTACAAATCACCGAAAGTTAAAAGAATTACAGGGATTTTATATCCTGTTGATAACGAAAATTTATTGCGCTGGAGCATTGAAGAATTATCAAAATTATGGGGCACTCCTGAAATTATCAGTGAAGCTGTTCCGTTTGATAAAACAAATTATTATGACGCAATTTCACCGAACTTAACGAGAATATTTTTATGTTTTCCCGGTTTAGTTGATGCTGACGGATTAGCGGATTGGAAACATCAGGCAATCGAAATCGAAGCTCGAAGCCGTGAAAATATCAGAGCTGTTAATATTGATCCGGGATATATTGACGGAGCAAGATTAATTTTAGCCTCAACAAAAGATCATGCACACAGAATTTATTTACGAGACGGAATTTATGCTGAAGTTACGTTGCGTTACAGATTCAAAAAATGGCAGAGCTTTGATTATACTTTTCCTGATTTTAAGAGCGGAGTTTACGATAAATTTTTATCGCAGGTCAGAAATTTATGGTTGGAGGAAATTAAAGAGTGAAAAAATTTTTGTTGATTTTTATTTTTATGTTGTTGAGTTCATGTGCTTACAGTCTTGAACTCCCTGAAAAAATTAACGATTGGCATTCAGTCAACGAATTTATAACGCCGTTAATAGCGAGCGAAAAATCTCAGGATTTAGGGCGTGTAATTTACAAGGATTATGAACGTGAAAATCCTAAAAAAAATTTGCAAATTATTTTGACTGAAGGTGAAGGCACTGGAAATTTATATGTCCCTGAAAAAATTAAAACTTCAAAAGGGTTAATGCCTTCCGAAGCAGGCTATAAAATTTTGAATGTAGCAGGAAAGAGCGCAATACTTGAAACTCAATCATATTTGCCGCTTGTACTCGCCATAAAAGTTGATAATAATATCGTCCTCACGATCGAATCAAAATCATTAAATGAAAATGAAATCTTGAAATTTGCAGAGGAGTTATTGTTATCAAAATGGAGCATTACAAAATAGGTTTAATTCCCGGCCCTGTGAAAATTCCTGAGGAGTTTCGCAATGCTTGGGAGATTGATTACGGAAGTTCGGATTTAGAGGACGAGTTTTTTGAACTCTATCACCAAAATCAAATATTAACTCAAAAAATTTTACATACCAAAAACAAAATCGTGATAACTTTAGGCGAGGCCATGTCAATTTTATGGGCTTCACTTAAATGTACCTTGAAGCAAAACGACAAAATGCTCGCTGTATCGTCAGGGTTATTCGGAAGAGGTTTTGCGGAAATGGCTCAAGCATTCGGAGTTGAGGCTGAAATTTGTGAATTTCCTTTTGACGAAATCCCCGAACCTCAAAAAATTTATGACCACGTAAAAAAATTCAGGCCGAAAGTTATCACAGCCGTTCACTGTGAAACGCCTTCAGGAACAATTACAACATGTCTCAACGAAATCGGAAAAATTGCACACGAATTTGACGCTTTGTTTGTTGTAGATTTTGTTTCGAGTGCAGGAGGAGTTCCTCTTGATGTTGATGAGGCAAAAATTGATATTGGGCTTTTAGGCAGTCAAAAAGTTTTGTCGATCACTCCGTCAATTTCAATCTCAACAATTTCTCAAAGAGCTTGGGAAATTATTGACGAAGTTAATTATATCGGTTATGAATCTTATACATGCTGGAAAAATGTTCCTGAAGAAAAATTCATGCCTTATACTCACGATTGGCAATCTATGAAAGCATTAAATCTTTCGTTATCAAAAATATTAAATAATGGCCTCGAAAATTCTTTTGCAAGACATTCCGAAGCCGCTAAATTATGCCGCAATATCGGTCGTGAAATCGGGCTTAAACTTTTTCCGAAAAACGAAAATTATTCATCACCAACTGTTACAGCTTTTTATATTCCCGAAAAATTCACGTGGAAAAATTTTAATCGCTCTCTTCGTGAACACGGCCTCGCAGTCGGAGGTAATTACGGTGAACTTGCCGGCAAAGTTTTCAGAATCGGACACATGGGAAGCCAAGCCGATAATGAACTCGTTAAAGCAGGAATGAACATCATAAAAAATATTTTATAACCCGATATTAAACAAGTTGTCGATTAACTGCTGCTTGAACTGATCGCCCGTTGATTCTTCCTCAACACTTGTATCACCCTTGCCAACGGGTATTCTTAAATTCAATTTGAATTGAGCATCGTCCTTTTGTTGTTCCTGATCCTTGTTTAACATGTCTATCGGTAAAAAATCTTCAATAGGCTTTGTAATTTTCAAATTCAATAATCTCAAATTATCCCACGAGTTAGCAAGCGTAAACGAAACATTCTGAAAATCTTTTCGTTTAACACCTAACACTCTTCCCGCAGCATCTCTTAAAACGTTTCTGGCAATTCCTCCTGTCATATATTGAAATACACCTTTCATAGCTCCGAGTAACTGGTCAAGAATTTTTAAGTCAAATCTACCGTCGCATAAAAGTTTCAAACCTTTTCCGGGTATTCCTAAAGAGCCATTAACATTAAAATATCTGTAAAGCGGTTCATCTTTTCCTGCTTTTGCACATGTACCGGGATTTAAGAATAAATCTTTGCCGTCCCAGAAAAATGTTCCTACTATTTCCTCAAATGAAATTTTTTTCGTAGGTGTTACTTTGTCGATGATTGCCATTTTATGAATATATCCGGGTGTCGTTGAAAATTTCCCGTTGGCAAAACTCGAAGGCATTACCCCGAAAGCTCCCTTCATTGTCATTTCAGCGTCAGCAACCCCAACCAATTCACCTTCAGGCATAAAAGGCTTTGCAAGTTTACCTAAATCCAAATGAGCTACTTGAACTTTTCCTTGCCAATTCGATTTTTTAAGGTCTACATTGACATTTGAATTTATAATTCCGTCGCTTAATTTTGCCTGAGCATTTTTAATTTCAACTTTATTTTTTGTGGCAGAATAAGTTACAGGAATCGAAATATTTTTCACACTTACTTTGTCGATTAATTTAATTTCGTTCGACTTGGCATTAACTTTTATGTCGGAATTTTTCCCTGTATCTCCTTGAACACTGACTGTTGCAAAACCTTTCGCTATACCTGACATCGAAGGCATTTGAATTTCGATAGCCTTGTTAATATCGAGAGGCTTTGTATTAACTTGATATGCCCAAATATCGCCGTGCTTTTTAAGGTCAATATCTGCTTCGGGTTTGAAGTTTTCAATTTTTGTTGAAGCGTTAATGACAAAATGATTCTCTTCGGGCGATCTCACTTTTACGTTTATATCATTGATTTCAACTTTCCCGTAATAAATCGTCTTATCAACTTTTAATTCGAGTTCGGGTTTTGCGATTGTCCCTGAAAGTTTTGAATCAACATCAATAACTCCTGTTACGGGTGCGCTTCCCATAGTTGAAACTAAAAGAGGTTTTAACGGCAAATGTTTTACATGAGTATAAACATTAATTTTGCTGTTGTTAAAATTCTTTTGGTTAATCGAAAATGTCCCATTACCTTTTACTTCAGAGCCGTTAATTTTTGCTTCAAGTTTGTATAAATCAATTTTGTTCATGTTTCCTTTAGCGTCTATTATGGCACTGGGAACATTAACAAGATTTCCTGCCTTAATATTATCGCCTCTTACATGAGCATTAACCGACGCATTGTTCATAGCACCTTTAACACTCACAACACCTTTAACTTTTCCTGAAATCGGCATTGAAGCATTCTGAATTTTATATGCCTTAAAAACTTCAGCTAAATTTATTCCGTTTGACGAAGCCGTTAAATCAAGTCCGGGATTTACAGTGTTCTTCAAATTCACGTTGCCCTGTAACTGTAAAAGACCTCCAGGAAGTTTAGCAGCCGCGTTTTTGATGTGAAGGATATTATTCGAGTAACTTAAAGGAGCATTAATATTTCCGAATGTCATTCCCGAATATCCTGCGTTAGTTGCGGTGAAATTTACGTTGGCTGCTATGGTGTCAGGTTTTGTAAAATTTCCCGATGCTTCAGCGTTTAATTTGTAATTTCCCGTGAGCTGCTTTAACTCAGGAATAATTTTAGGATCAAGATTTTCAGTATCGGCCTTCAAGTTAAAAGTATTATCGTTAAGATTAACATTTCCGTTAGCCGTTATTAATCCCTTTCCAAGATTTACGGAAAAATTTTCAATATCCGCAATATTATTCTTTGAATCGTAATCAACATCAGCGAAAATATTTGTTAAAGTTATTCCGTTTGCAGTGAGTTTATCGGATTTAATTTCGGTTTCGGCATTAAGATTTTCCGAAATTTTTGTACGAACGGTAATTTTTCCCGAAGGTTTTTTGATTGATTTTGCTAAATCGGGAAATGTGTTAATCAACGTCGGAACGTCTAAATTCACGAGCGAAATTATTGCCTGAGGTTTTATATTTCCGTTTTTATCCTGAGCAGCTTCACCCCTTGCGAATAATTTTCCCTTAAAAACTTCACCGCTGAGAGAAATTTTAGGAGCTTCTTTACGATTTAATTTTACATGAGCATCGAGAGCCTTAACAACATCAAGTCCCATTGCTGATACATAAGGCATTTTTGCTGTAATATCGGCTTTCGTATTGGCTAAAATATTTTCATCGGCCACAGTATCGACATCAAATTTCAAATGCCCTCCTTCACCTTTGAGCTTCATATCTGGAGCAAATAATTTTCCGATTTCATAAAGCGAAATATTTTCAGCTTCTCCGTCAGCTTTAATTTTCATTAAGGAAATATCAGCAGAAGCATTTAATTTCAAGCGTGCCGCCTGAGTATTAAGACTTGCGTTATCGAGGGCAAAAAAATTATTCATGTCCCACTTAAAAGGCAATCTGAAATTCAACGGTATATCCATAACATTTGCTCTAGGCATTGATACAACACCCGAAAGTTTTTCGTCATCGAAAAAGAATTTTCCGTCAAGCCTTCCTGAAGCTTTATATTCATCAAGATTAACAGGTGAAAATTTTAAGAGTTCTTCAAGTGAAAGAGCCGTTAAACTTAAATTAGCCTTTAACGGTTCAACAGTTCCTGAGAATTTCCCTGTACCTTTTTTGCCGATATTAAGGTCAGAAGATATTACGGAGAGAGAGTTAAAATCCAAAAGGGCTTTTGCTTTTAAGGGAAAAATATTTTCGTCCGAAATAATTTTTGTATCGAGCAAAAAATTTCCTGTTGGATCAAGATTTAATTCATCTAATTTCAAATTAGCGTAAGGCGTTCCGAAATTTATATCACTGATTGAAATATTTACTGGATTAATTTTCGGCATTTCAAAGGCTGAAGATGTTTCGTCATTTTCTTCGTTGCCTGAATTGAAATGATTAACAATTAAGTTCACTTTATCTAAATCCGAGCTTACTCCGTGAACATCAAGAGACTTAATGAATGGTAAACCGTTCATTCCCTGCAATGCCAAATCCCAATCAGGACTGACAGCAAAAGAATTAAGAGTGATTAAATTTTCATCGCCCGAAATTAATTTCAGCCCTTCAACTTTATAACCGTTACGAACAGAGCCGTTAATATTTTCGATTTCAAGTTTCATAGGATCAAGGAAAAAATTTCCGGCCCTTTCAGCTAATGGGAGCACTAACCAATCTCCCGTATCAAACCAGAACAAAGCAGCTCCGGCAGCAATTAAAATCACACAAAGATATGCAAAATATTTTATAAGCGAACCAAAAAATCGCAAGTTAAATTTCACTCCTCAAAAATTTTGGGTTAATTATATTCTAATTTCGAGCCATTAAAATGGCTTTAAGTTTGAGAATGTTTTTTTCGGATTTTGTGATATAAATAACGCCGTTAAAAATTTTTAGTTGGGGGTAATCGTGATTTCGCCAGTAAAAAAATCAGTGTCTGTTAAAACTAAATCAACATCAGGCACTAAGAGTACAAAAAAGACCGCCAAAACCGCAAAAAAATCTACCAAAGTTTCAACTGCTTCCTCGAATGGCGGCAAAGTGTTAGTTATAGTTGAGTCTCCTTCAAAGGCTGCAACTCTTTCAAACATGCTTGGAAAAAATTACGTCGTTAAATCAAGCAAAGGACACATGAAAGATTTACCTAAGAGCAGGCTCGCAATAGATATTGAGAATAATTTTCAGCCCGAATATATTTTGGTAAAGGGTAAAGCAACGTTAAAAAATGAATTGCTAAAACTCGCTGAAAGTTCTTCGCATGTTTTATTAGCGTCTGACCCTGACAGAGAGGGTGAAGCTATTGCATGGCACCTTGCGGATTTATTAGGAGTTGATCTATCCGAAAAATGCCGCGTGAGATTTTATGAGATTACTGAGAACGCCGTTAAAACAGCCGTTAAAAATCCTGATTATATTGACTTAAATAAAGTCGATGCTCAACAGGCCCGCAGAATTCTTGACAGGCTTGTAGGTTATACGTTAAGTCCTTTGCTCTGGAAAAAAATTCGTTACGGATTATCAGCAGGACGTGTTCAATCAGTAGCTCTGAATTTAATTTGCGAACGTGAACGGGAGATTTTGAAATTCATTCCCGATCCTTATTGGGTAATTATTGCAAAGGCTCAAAAAGGAAAGTCAAAAAAATTTTATGAGCTTCGTGCCGAAAAACTTGACGGTAAAAGCCTCATGAAAAATTCTTTGCCTCTCTTAATCAACTCCGAAGAAAAAGCAAACGAAATTATCAACGAGATTAAAGCAAATGAAATTATCGTAAGTGAATTTAAGACAAAAAATTCTTCTCACTCGGCTCCTGCACCTTTCAGGACAAGCACTCTTCAACAGGAGGCTTCACGGAAAATTGGTTTTGCTCCTGCTCACACGATGAGGATTGCTCAGGCTCTTTATGAGGGAATTAATATTCCTGAACGAGGCCATATCGGTTTGATTACGTACATGAGGACTGACAGTTTGAGAATTTCAAATGAGGCTTTGGAGACATGCAGGGATTTCATAAAAAATAATTACGCCCCTGAATATCTTCCTTCAAAGGCAAATATTTTCGCAGCTCAAAGCAAAAATATGAAAGTTCAAGACGCTCATGAAGCAATCAGACCTACTGACATAAATTTAACTCCTGAAAAATTACAAAATGCTTTAACCTCAGAACAGTTGAAATTATATTCGCTGATTTGGAAACGATTTACTGCAAGCCAAATGTCTGATGCCATCAGTGAAAAAATAACGTTAAAAGCTAATGCAGGCCGTGTAGGATTAAAGCAGGAAGGTGAAACTTTAATTTTTGACGGTTGGAGCGTTTTATGGCCTCTTGAGTTAAAAGGTAGTGAGCTTGCAAAAGTTAAAGAGGGAGAAATTTTAGGTTTGATTGACGTTAAAGGAGACCAAAAATTTACAAAACCTCCGGCAAGATATTCTGAAGCAGGTTTGATTAAAACTCTCGAAGAAAACGGAGTAGGAAGACCTTCAACGTATGCTACGATTGCAGGGACTTTGGATTCTCGCGGATATGTTGAGAAAAACGAGGAGAAAAGATTTTATCCTACGCAATTAGGAATGATAGTCGATGAATTTCTTGCTCAATATTTCAACCGTAAAGACCTTTCATCAATCGTTGATGCAGGATTTACGGCTCAAATGGAAAAGGAACTTGACGAAGTTGAAGAGGCTCAAAGGAAATGGCTCGATGTTGTGAGTGAATTTTGGGGTGAATTTTCAAGCACTCTTGAAGAAGCTCAAGGTGCTGAAAGAGTTCCGTTGCCTGCTCCTGAACCAATCGGTGAAAAATGCCCTGACTGCGGCCATGACTTAGTGAAAAAACGAGGTAGGTTCGGAGATTTCATTGCTTGTTCAAATTATCCCGAATGCAAATTCACGAGACCGATTTTAAGTTCAACGGGCATTAAATGTCCGAAATGCAGCGAAGGTGAAGTTGTTAAACGTAAAAGCAAAAAGGGTAAAACATTTTACGGCTGTTCACGTTATCCTGATTGCGATTATGTAGCGTGGAACATGCCTGCGGGTGAAAAGTGTCCCGAATGCGGCGAGGATTTATACCGCAGAGGCTCAACAATTTTCTGCGCTAATTGCAAATACAAAGCTGAAATTAATACGGGCAATGAGTGATATTAAAATTATCGGTGCAGGTTTGGCAGGTTGTGAAGCTGCGTGGCAGATTGCTGAACGTGGCTTCAATGTCGAACTTTACGAAATGCGCCCGAACTTATTAACTCCTGCTCACAAAACAGGACTTTTAGCAGAAATAGTTTGCAGTAATTCGTTAGGCTCTGAAAATAAAGACGGGAGAATTTCAGCGGCGGGAATTTTGAAGGAGGAATTGGAGCTTGGAAACTCATTAATACTTTCATGCGCTAAAAATTCAAGAGTTCCTGCCGGAGGAGCATTAGCTGTTGACCGTGAAAAATTTTCGAGCCTCGTAACACAAAAAATCATCTCTCACGAAAAAATAAAATTAATTCGTGAAGAATACAAAACAATTCCCGATGATTTAACAATAATTTCTTCAGGGCCTTTAACTTCGGATTTACTTGCTGAAAATTTGAAGGCTTTAGCAGGTGAACGAATATATTTTTACGATGCCGTTGCACCTGTAATAATGAAAGATAGTATAAATTTCGAGAAAGTTTTTGTTTCAGGACGTTACGGAAGAGGAGACGACTATATTAATTGTCCTTTGAATAAAGAGGAGTATAAAAATTTTTATGACGCTCTGATTAATGCCGAAAGAAATTTGCCTCATGATTTTGAGAAAGGGAAATATTTTGAAGGCTGTATGCCTGTTGAAGCTATTGCTGACAGAGGGTCTGATACTTTGAGATTCGGCTGCATGAAACCTAAAGGATTAAAAGATCCTAAAACAGACAGAGAACCTTATGCAGTTGTTCAATTAAGGCAGGATAATTCGGACGGAACTTTATATAATCTTGTAGGATTTCAAACGGGCTTAAAATGGAATGAACAGAAAAAAGTTTTCTCAATGATACCCGGATTGGAGCAAGCCGAATTTGTCAGATTAGGAGTTATGCACAGAAACACATCGGTTAATGCTCCGGCAGTTCTTGATGAAAATTTGAGATTGAAATTGAAGCCGAATATTTTTTTGGCAGGCCAGATTACTGGAGTTGAAGGTTATATGGAGAGTACCGCAATGGGGCTTGTAGCTGGAATTAACGCAGCAAAAATTCTCTGCAATAAAAATTTATCTTCATGGCCGAGAGAGAGTGCGATAGGTTCGCTTTTATATTATCTTCAAACAACAAAGCCTTCACATTTTCAACCGATGAATATAAATCTCGGATTATTTCCTGAATTAAAAGGCGTGAAAAATAAAGTTGAACGTGCAAAAATTTTTCGTGAAAAAGCATTAACTGCAATGAAGGAGTTTTTTAATTCGTTATGATCTATGTAGTAGGAACAGGCTCGGGGAAAATTGACGGAATGACCTCCGAAGCCTTTGAAATTTTGAAGAGCTGCGATGTTATTGTCGGCTATAAAAAATATGTTGACCTCGTTAAAGATTATTTTCCTGATAAAGTTTTCATTACAAACGGAATGAGACAGGAGCTTGAAAGGTGTGAACAGGCATTAAAATTTGCGAAGGAACATAATAAAACTGTTGCTTTAATTTCTAGCGGTGATTCGGGCGTATATGGAATGGCCGGTTTAATGCTTGAAGTTGCAAAAGATTCAAATCAAGAAATAAAAATTATCCCTGGAGTTACTGCTGCAAATTCAGCGGCTTCTATTTTAGGCGCACCGTTAATGAATGATTATGTTGTCATAAGTTTGAGCGATTTGATGACGGATTGGGAAATAATTGACAAAAGATTGAAGGCTGCCTGCGAGGGAGATTTTGTAATTTGCATTTATAATCCTGCAAGCAATCACAGACCCTTAAATTTCAAAAAAGCCTGCGAAACTTTGCTCAAATATAAATCACCGAAAACAAATTGCGGATATGTCAGAAACATCGGAAGAGACGGTGAAGAATTTGAAATTATGACGCTCGAAAAAATTAAGGACTGCGAAAAAATTGATATGCTCTGTACGGTCATAATCGGAAATTCTCAAAGCTATGTTTATGACGGAAAAATGATTACGGCTCGAGGATATGATTTAGGAAAGAATATTCAATCCTGATGTAATATCTTTTATGTGAGTGAGTTCCCAATCTTTAAGATCGTTTTTGTTTTTCATGGTAATTCCTATAACATCAATTCGCCAAAAATTTTCCCATTCAATTTCATTGATAAATTCCCTTGAAGATTTTACGAGGGAATTTAATTTTCGTGAACCTATTGAATCTAAAGGCGATTGAATTTTACCGATAGTCCTGCTTCTGACTTCAACAATGACTAACTCTTGAGGATTAATTTTTGTGTCGATTGAAACAATATCAAGTTCACCGTAAAAATTTTTTACGTTTCGAGCGATAATTTTCCAACCGATTGACAACAAATATTCAGCGGCTCTATCCTCTGAATATTTCCCAAGCTCCTGAGCAGCAGTCATAAATTACCGTTTAGCCCCTTCTTCTTTATCAAGTTTATAAACCCACGCTAAAACCCTCGCGACAACTTCGTATAATTCAGCAGGAATTTCCTCGCCTAGTTCCAAAGATATTAACGCAGAAACTAACGCTGCATCTTCTACAATGGGAACATCAGCTTCTGCGGCACGCTCAATAATTTTTCGTGCTATAAATCCCTCTCCCTTAGCAACAACTGTAGGAGCGGCCATTTGTTTACTGTCATATTTAACGGCAACAGCCTTTTCACGTTTTTGTTCTTCAGCCATAATAATTGAATTTTATCATAGGGATTTCAAAATTTTTTCCGCTTCATCAAGAGCTTCATTTAACTTTTCAAAATTTTTTCCCCAGCCTTGAGCGCTGAATGCACTTCCTCCGCCTTTACCTTCTAAAATCTCAATCGCCTTCTTAAACGCGGGTCTTACATCAACACTTTTGTTATCTCTGTTTGTTCCTGTCATGAAAAATATTCCGTCCGAATTTTCACATGCAAGCAACGCTACAACTTCGTGATCTTTTTCGGTGATGAGTTTGAAGAGATGTTTAATTTCGTCTTGGTTGGAATTTTTCATAACATGCCTGACGATTTTATTTTGTGCATTTTCAATTAAATTTTCAGCAACAGGCTTGAGAAATCTCTCGACAATTTTTTCGTTGTTAATTTTTAAGTCATGAATTTGAGATTTCAAGTTCAAAACTTTTTCGTTAATTCCTTCATAACCGCAAACTAATTCAGTTTCAGCTTTTCTCAACTCATCATTAATCGCTTTAATCCATCTGTAAGCAGCCCTTCCGCTTCTCAAATAAATTCTTTTTCCGCCTTTATGATTTTCAAATGAAGTAATTTTTATCAAACCTACTTCACCTGTTGAAGCAACATGAACTCCGCAGCATGGAACATAATCAGCTCCTTCGATTTTTACGATTCTAATCGGTAACACGGCATTTTGAGGAGGCTGTTTTCTTGCACGGATTTTAATTTCGTCAATGTCAGGATATGAAATTTCAACGGGAATATTTTTCCATACGATTTCGTTAGCAGCGGCTTCAGCTTCAAAGATTATTTTTTCGTCAGCACCTTCATCAAGGTCTATCGAAACATTTTCACCTTCAATCCTCATTCGTGCAGTATGAAGCCCGTGAAGATTGTAAAGCATTCCAGCGAAAATATGTTCTCCTAAATGCTGCTGCATTAACTCAAATCTTCTGTCCCAATTCAAAACACCATGAACATTTTTATTCTCAAGTTTATTTTTAAGGACATGAATTATATTTTCGCCCTCTTCAAACACTTCAATAACTTCGACATCATCAATAAATCCTGTATCATAAGGCTGACCGCCGCCACTCGGATAAAATAAAGTCTGATTCAAAGTTACATAAAATTTTCCGTCTTTTTCAATCTGATTTATAACTTCAGCGTCAAATTCACGTGCATATAAATTTTCGTAATAAAGTTTTCGTGTCAATTCAAATTTCACTCCGTCAAAAAAAATTTTTAATGAATTATAATAGCAAAAAAAATTTTTTTATAAGGATTTAATTTTAATGATTGCAATTATTGATTACGGTGTAGGAAATTTATTTTCGCTTTCAAGTTCTTTTAACGCTATCGGCCATGAAGTCAAAATAATCTCAAATCCCGATGAGCTTAAAAATTTCGACAGAATTATTTTACCCGGTGTCGGAGCTTTCGGAGATGCTGCGGAAAAATTATTTTCATCAGGCATGGCCGAACCTTTAATTAACGAAGCTAAAAACGGGAAACCGATTTTGGGAATATGTGTAGGAATGCAGTTATTATTCACAAAGAGTTTTGAGTTCGGAGAATATGACGGACTGAATTTAATTCCCGGAGAGGTCAGAGCAATAAAAGAAGTTATTCCGTCCGAATTAAAAATTCCTCAAATCGGTTGGAACGCTCTTAACATAAAAAATCTCAACGGAATTTTTTCAAACTCAAATAACGGTGAATATGTTTACTTTGTTCATTCGTACTCGGCATTCTGCGATGAAAAATTCGTAACTTCAACAACAAATTATGGAGCTGATTTAGTTGCGTCTGTTCAGAGCGAAAATATTTACGGCGTTCAGTTCCACCCTGAGAAGAGCGGGAATTCAGGTTTGAAAATTTTGAAGGCTTTTTGCGAGGTTAAAGCATGAAAATTTTTCCTGCAATAGATTTGTTTAACGGTCAGGCCGTGAGATTATTACGAGGCGATTATAATAACATGACAATTTACGACGCTGAACCTGTAAACACGGCTTTGAAATTTAAGGCTGAAGGTTCGGAATGGGTGCATATTGTTGACCTTGAAGGAGCAAAAATCGGAGCTGTAAAAAATTTCGACACGATTATTAACATCAAAAATTCTTCAGGCTTAAAATGTGAAGTCGGAGGAGGAATTAGAGACTTAAAAATAATTGAGCGTTATATAAGTTCGGGAATTGACCGTGTAATTTTGGGCACTGCTGCTGTAACGGAAAAAAATTTTGTTGAAGATGCTGTTAAAAATTTCGGTGAAAAAATTGCTGTCGGTGTTGATATTAAAGACGGAAAAGTTGCTATAAAAGGCTGGCAGGAAAATTCAAATTTTGAAGCAATGAATTTTTGTGAACGAATGCAGGACATCGGAGTTAAAACAATAATATGCACCGATATTTCAAAGGACGGAGCGATGAAAGGCACGAATTTTTCACTTTATGAAAATCTCAAAGCTAAACTCAAAATCAACATAATCGCTTCGGGCGGTGTGAGTTCGATTGAAGATGTTAAAGGATTAGCGAAATTAAATTTATATGGCGCAATAATCGGTAAAGCATATTACACTGGAGCAATAAAAATTAAGGAAGCAATAGAGGCAGCGAAATAATGATTACAAAACGAATTATTCCATGTTTAGATGTAAGAGACGGAAGAGTTGTAAAAGGAGTAAATTTTGAAAATTTGAACGATGTTAATTCACCCGTAGAGCTTGCGAAATTTTACAGTGATAACGGAGCTGACGAATTAGTTTTTTATGACATTACGGCTTCATCAGACGGCCGAAAAATTTTCACGGAGATTTTAAGGGAGACTGCGAAAAATGTTTTTATACCTTTGACTGTCGGAGGAGGAATTTCGAGCGTAAAAGATTTTGAGAGGGTTTTAACGTGTGGTGCTGATAAAGTCAGTGTAAACACGGGAGCAATTAAAAATCCAAAATTAATTCCTGAAGCTGCAAAATTATACGGCTCTCAATGTGTCGTAATTTCAGCAGATGTTAAAAGGGTGAACGGGCAATTCAAAATTTTCGCAAGAGGCGGACGTGATGATACAGGGATTGAAGCAATAAGCTGGATAAAAAATTGTGTTGATAACGGAGCAGGTGAAGTTGTCTTAAACTCAATCGACACTGACGGAGTTAAAAAAGGTTTTGACCTTGAAATGTTAAAAGCTGTTTGTGAAGTTGTAAATGTTCCCGTAATAGCTTCGGGAGGAGCAGGAAGCATTGAAGATTTTATAACTTTGTTCAAGACATTGCCGAAAGTTGATGCGGGATTAGCGGCTTCGATATTTCATTTCGGAGAAGTTTCGATAAAATCCCTCAAAGAAAAAATGAAATCTGAGAATATTCCAGTGAGGTTGTAATTTATGAAAAAATTTTTATCGTTAATGTTGGTTATTGCATCATCTTTTGCTGTTGTATGTGAAGCGAATACCTTGCCGTCGCATTACGATTTGAGGGACTACGATCGAATTACAAGCGTAAAAGATCAGGGTAATTTAGCCGTTTGCGGAGTTTTTGCAGCTTATGGAGCTATGGAATCAAATTATCTTACACAAAAACTTGACGCTGCAGGAAAAATTCCTGACTTCTCCGAAATACACTCAATCTATTACGGTTACGGATATTCAGGGGCAAACTCTGAACAGAACTTTACACCCAAGTTTTGGTATGAGAGATTTTCCACAACGGCGTTATGTGCAAGGCTTTCATTCCCTGCTCTGGAAAAAGATATGAAGTACACGGAAAAAGTAAAGCAAGTCCCTAAATCTGCTGCAAAAAAATCTCCAGAAGATTATAGAATTCCAGTAAGATTGAGAAACGCTTATTTTTTATCATTCATAGGAGCTAACGACATTAACGCGGAAATCAGAAAGAAATTAATCATTGAACACGGTGCAATCATGGTAGGATATTATTCTGACATAAAAAAATATCACCGAGCCGGAAAGTATTACACATATTTTTATGATAAATATAAAAATCGCACAACTCATGAAGTTCTTTTAGCAGGTTGGGACGATGATTTTTCACGTAATAATTTTAATCCTAAGCCCTCAAAAAACGGAGCATGGCTTGTCAAAAATTCTTGGGGAACAGATTGGGGCAACAAAGGATATTTTTGGATGTCTTATGAGCAGCCGTTATATGGCGGAACAGCCTTTATACTTGAAAAATTTAATCCTAATCTGCGGCACTACGGTTATGATGATTTAGGCTTTTGTCAAACAATAAGTTATTCATGGGGAGCAAATATTTTCAAAGTTCGAGGCGATAAAGAATTTTTGAAAGAAATAGCTTTTTATGCTGCTAAGAATAATACAGATTACGAAATTTTCATTTATGATTTAGGTAATGAAGCTACGAATAGTCCTGTATCGGGAAATTTAATTGCAACTTGTAAAGGCAATATGGAACTTGCAGGCTATTATACTGTAAATCTTCCTAAAGAAATCGCTATGAAAAAAGGAGAATATTTTTCTGTAGTTCTCAAAACCAATCGCAATGTAATGCCCGTTGAAACAAAACGCGATAAACATTCTGAAAATGCTGTTGTTCATGAACACGAAAGCTATTTTTCCCGAGATGGAATAAAATGGACTGATGGAATAAATATATCAGGAGGAAGCAACGCTTGTATAAAAGCATTCACAATTATTAAACCATAACAAAAGAGTTGAAGAAAAATAAGAATGGAAAATAATAACGCACCACGATTAAATCCGTTACATGCTGTTATGTTTTCATGTTTGTTCAAGGACATGGACTCACGGCTTGCAATGCTTGAATTATTAAACGCAATTCTCTCTGAAGTCGGCGAAGAACCGATTATTGAAATACTTGACATAAAAAGCGAATATTCGTTAATCGCAGAAGGAATTGGAGCAAAATACGGCAGAGTTGATGTAATTGTAAAAACTCAGTCTGACAAAATCTTTGATATTGAAGTTCAGATTGCAAAAGATGAAATGAATAACTGTGATTTCTTTTACGGTGCAAGAATTTTATCATCTGAATTTAAGAGCGGACAAAAATATTCTGAAATGCCGAAAATTCGCATTATAAATATTTTGGATTTTTTAGTCAGAGAAGATAATATGGATTTGGTTCAGACTGTCGGATTGAATTATGATAAAGAACCTAAGCGTGAAGCAACGGACGTGTTCAAAATTTATCATATACAAATGCCAATTTTTAGAAGAGAGCATAAAACTTTTGAGTCAGTGAAAGGTAATGCTTTTTATATGTGGCTTTATATGTTTGATAAAGGTTATAAAAATGAGGAGGAACTGGAAATGATGGCCTCAATATCCGAAGGCATGAAAAATTTTGCGCAAAGATACAGCATTGCAATAAACGATCCGAGACTTACAAAGCTGTATCAAATGGAACAGGACGCAATACGGGACGAAAATTCACGGCTTGATTTTGCAATGCGTGAAGGTATACGTGAAGGTAAATTGGAAGCTGCAAAGGAAATGAAAGCAGAAGGTTATCCTTTGTCTGACATAGCAGATATTATGAGGTTGTAAAAATGAAAATTGAAATTAACGAATTAAAATTTAATAGTGAAGGATTAATTCCTGCCGTTGTTGTTGATGATAATTCCGGAGACGTTTTAATGGTTGCTTACATGAATGAAGAAAGCCTTAAAATTTCTCTTGAGAAAAAATTAACATGTTTTTGGAGCCGTTCGAGAAAAGAATTATGGTTAAAAGGTGAGACTAGCGGAAATTATCAGCAAATCAAAAAAATTTTAACCGACTGCGACAGAGATACGTTATTAATTTTTGTTAAACCTGACGGGCCTGCGTGCCATTTGGGAAATTATTCGTGCTTTGTTGATGAAGTAATGCCCGATGAAAATGAACACGAAAAATTCACTTTATGCGGATTAATGGAACTTATAAAAGGCCGTAAAACTGAAAAAGTCGAAGGTTCTTACACTTCATATTTATTTGAAAAGGGCCTTGATAAAATTCTGAAAAAAATCGGTGAGGAAAGTTCAGAGGTCATTATTGCCGCTAAAAATGACAGAAAAGAAACGATTTATGAAATTTCGGACTTAATTTATCACATGCTTGTGTTAATGGCTGAAATGAATATCGAGATTAAAGACGTTATAAAAGAATTAGCTTCTCGTCATGTAATTGATAAAAAAGTTAAACAGGAGAAAATGACTTCATGATAAATTCGGACTTCCATATTCACACATGTTACTGCGACGGAAAAGATGTTCCCGAAAATATTGTCCTTGAAGCTATTTCAAGAGGCATGAAAAAAATCGGTTTTTCGGGACATTCTTATATGGATTTTGAAGGCTTCGGAATGTCTGATGAAATTCTCGAAAAATATAAATCCGAAATTAATCGCCTTAAACAAAAATATAAATCTCAAATTGAAATTTTGCTCGGAATTGAGTTAGATTATTTTTCGGAAGTCAATACAGAAGATTTTGATTACGTAATTGGCTCGGTGCATTACATAAAATGCGGCGAAAAAATTATCGCGATTGACCACACTGTCGAATGTTTTGAACAGGGAATAAAAGAATGTCATAACGATGTCTATGAACTCTGCGAAAAATATTTTGAAACAGTTTCAGATGTCGTAAACAAAACTAACTCAAATATAATCGGTCATTTTGATTTAGTTTCAAAATTCAATGAGATGAAAAATTTCTTTGACGAGAATAACGAACGCTATATAAAAGCCTACACAAAAGCATTAAATATCTTGTTAAAAACAGGAAAGCCATTTGAGATTAACACTGGTGCAATGTCGAGAGGTTATAAAACTTTTCCTTATCCGTCTAAAAAAATCCTTGAATATATTTCGGCTCATGACGGCTCAGTTATATTGTCGAGTGATGCACATCAAAAAGAAAATCTTATGTATAAATTTGATGAGTGCGAAAAAATTTGTAAATCCTTAAATCTTAAAATTGTTGAATTATGATTTATTTTGTAGGAGCAGGAGCTGGAGCAGCCGATTTAATAACGGTAAAGGGAGCAGAATTATTAAAGCGTGCTGAAATGATTATATATGCAGGCTCTCTTGTTAATTATGAGCTGATAAAAATTTATGCCGATAAAAATTGTGAGATTTATGACAGCTCTAAAATGACTTTAGAAGAAATAACCGAAAAATTAATTTACGGCCATGAAAAAAATTTATTGACAGTGAGATTGCATTCTGGAGATCCTTCAATATACGGTGCAATTCGTGAACAGATTAATATCTTGAACGAAAAAAATATTCCCTTTGAAATTGTTCCTGGAGTGAGTTCGTTTTGTGCCGCCGCAGCGTCTTTGAAAGTTGAATATATGATACCTGAAGTTTCACAGACTTTAATAATTTCACGAATTGAAGGCCGTACACCTTCACCTGAAAATAAATTGCCTTCAACGGTTTTATTTTTATCGGCAGGAATGATTGATAAAGCCTGTGAAAATTTAATTGCAAAAGGTTATTCACCCGAAACACCTGCTGCATTAGTATATAAGGCTTCATGGCCTGATGAAAAAATTATAAGAGGAAATTTAACAACTCTTCCCGAACTTTCAAAAGGAATTAATAAGACTGCTTTAATTTTGGTCGGAGAATTTTTGAGCGATGAAATAAAAACTAAATCAAAACTCTACGACAAAAATTTTTATCATGAATACAGAAAATAAAATTGCTGTTTTAGCTTTCACGTTAAACGGAATAAATTTAGCGTTAAGGCTTTCAAATTATTTTGACGCTGAAATTTTTGTGCCCGAAAGATTTTGTGATTTTCATGAAAAACTCAAAAAGATCGACGGAAATTTAAGTGGATTTGTCGGAAAAATTTCTCATGAAGTCAGAGCGATAATTTTCATAGGAGCCTGCGGAATTGCTGTTCGTTCAATTTCAAAACATATTACGACAAAACTAAAAGATCCTGCTGTAATTGTCATAGATGAAAAAGGGAAATTTGTAATTCCTATTTTGTCAGGACATGTCGGAGGAGCTAACGAACTTGCGAAAAAAATTTCCTCATTAATTAACGCCCTTCCAATAATAACGACAGCAACGGATATTAATAATTTAGTTTCAGTAGATGAGTGGGCAATAAAAAATAATTGTGAAATTGAAAATCCTGAAGCCATAAAAAAAATTTCGGGAAAAATTCTCGAAGGCCATGAAATCGGAGTAGCAGTAACGGAACAAAATCAGCCTGTGCCGTTTCCTGTAACATTAATTTTAAGACCTAAAAATTTAATTTTGGGAGCAGGCTGTAACAGGGGAATTTCTGTTGAAGATTTTGAGAATGCCGCAAAAAATTTCCTTGATAGTTCGGGAGTATCTGTTTTAAGTTTGAAGGCTCTTGCGTCGATTGACATAAAATCAAACGAGCCTGCTTTAGTTTCGTTTGCAAAAAATCATAATATACCTTTTATAACTTTCAGTGCTTCTGAGCTTCAATCATTAAAAGGAAATTTCACACGCTCTGAAAAAGTTTTAAGCATAACCGGGACTGATAATATATGTGAAAGAGCTTGTATGTCAGCGGCAGGTGAAGGAGCAGTGATATTGAGGAGCAAAGTTATTTATGACGGAATAACATTTGCCCTTGCTAGGATAATGTGAGAAAATTTTTATTATTAATTTTTACAGGAGTGAAGAAAAATTATGAGTAAAATATTTTTTACTATTGCAGGAACTAATCATTATTACGGACACGATTTTTTCAAACCCGATATGACTGTAAAACTCGTTAAAGAGCCTGATAATGAAGCAGACAGTGAAGCAATAAAAGTTGAATTAGAAGGTCTTGGCTGTGTAGGGTATGTAGCTAACAGCCCTTATACGACATTAGGTGATAGTTATAGTGCAGGCCGCCTTTATGACAAAATAGGAGACGTTGCTGAAGGAATTGTACTTTATGTCATGCAAAAAGGTGTATTGTGCTATGTAAAAGAAGAATATTTGCACTCACACGTAAAAAATTAACAATGTAGGGTTAAAGTTGTCGCCTGTTACAAAAATTATTATTGATGTTTTAAGCGGAGTTAAAGATAATAATATTGCGTTTTCTGACTTACAAAAACTTCTTGATTACTTTGGCTTTCAACATCGTATTAAAGGAAGCCATTTTATATATAGCAAGAAGGACATTGAAGAAATTATTAACATTCAACCTGATGGCAATAAAGCAAAAGCTATCAGGTTAAACAAATTCGTAATATTATTTTGAAATATAAATTTCATCATTAAATTATTATGGAGGTACTTTTATGGATAGATATGAAAAAATAATATATTGGTCTGAAGATGACAATAAATTTTTAGTAGAAGTTCCGGAATTGGCAGGGTGTATGGCTGACGGAACTACCCCTGAAGAAGCCCTGCGCAATGTTGAACTTATTGTATCAGAATGGCTCGAAACTGCGGAAGAACTTGGACGTGAAATTCCGTTCCCTAAGGGGAAATTAATGTATGCTTAAATTTATTACCTTTTTCTTTTGTCAAATGCTATATAATTTATAAAATCAAAACTTAAAGGAGAGAAAAAATTTTGCCGAATTTCAGCAATCCAGCACTGGAAAATTTAATCAGGCTTGCAATACAGAACGGAGCAAGCGATATTCATATAAATTCAGGGACTTTAGCGGCGTTAAGAGTTCATGGTGAATTAAATTACATCAGGGAAACAGGAATTTTTACATACGAGGCACTTCAAAGATTCGTAACTGAAATTTTGAAGCCTGCACAGCTTGAAAAATTTATGCAGACTGGTGATTTAGATTTTTCGTTTACGTACGAAAAACAAAGGTTCAGAGGGAGTGCTTATCGTGAAATGCGCGGAGTGTCTTTGACGTTCAGGCTTGTACCGTCAGTAATAAAAACTCTTGATGAACTCGGACAGCCTCAAATATTAAAGACTATGGCGGAAAAACACAGAGGATTATTTTTAGCAACGGGCCCTACAGGACACGGAAAAAGCTCAACACTTGCGGCAATAATCAGCGAAATTAATCGGACGAGAAAGGCTCATATAGTTACGATTGAAGACCCTATAGAATATATTCACACTCCGGCAATATCAGTTATACATCAAAGAGAAATCGGAACTGACACTGAAAATTTTGCTTCAGGAATAAGGCATGTTTTAAGACAAGACCCCGACGTTATAATGATCGGAGAAATGAGAGACCTTGAAACAATTTCAGCAGCGATTACAGCAGCAGAAACAGGACACTTAGTTTTCGGAACATTACACACTCAAGACGCTTCACAATCCATTGAAAGAATAGTTGACGTATTCCCTCCTCATCAGCAAAATCAAATTCGTTTGCAGCTCTCTTATACATTGTTGGGAATTTGTTCGCAGCAGTTAATCCCGACTCAAGATGTCAAAGGAAGAGTATGTGCGACAGAAATTTTGATAACAACTCCTGCAATTCGAGCAAGCATTAGAGAAGGTAAGGTCAGCAGTATCAGAAACGCTCTTTTAACAGGAATGTCATTTGGAATGCACACAATGGAACAGGATTTAGCGAGATTATTCAGAGAAGGAAGAATTTCGAGAGATACAGCTAAGAGTTTTGCTTATGATCCTGCGGAACTTGAGAGAGCTTTGACAATGCAGTTTCCGTTTTAACGCATAAAACGCATAAAAAAAGACGACCCCTGCTGAAGGAGTCGCCTTTTGAAATATTTATTACACTTTAGCTTTTTGACATACTCCCCACAGCTAAAGCTGGGAGATTCTGGTATCCTCAAACCTTGCGCCCTTTTTAGGGGGTGTCTTACGAGTTCTCCTCCAGTGGTCGATGCCCCAACCACATATACGAAATATAAATCTCTTTTGCAAAGTTGGCGGATTTTACCCCTACTCAACTTTGTAGAAAAAATTATAAACTACAGATGAAAAGAAATCAAGAAAAAATCACTTCAACGGCGCTCTTTCATCACCATAGCTGAAGCTAGGGGCTTTAGAGCGATTTTGGTAATGATATTTAATGTTTGGTTTTCACAAAAAACATTAAAACGAGCGATACAAGCATTATAGAAACACCTGTATTGCAACCGCCTCCACTTCCTCCACCACCAGGATTAGGGTTCGGATCAGGATCTGGGTCAGGATCTGGATCTGGGTCAGGGTCTGGATCCGGATCACTTTTAGCTAAAGTTGAAAATGCTTTGATACAGGCTGCACCTATATTTTCATCATTTCCATCTCTCCAAACTGACGGAACTTGATCACCAAGAGCAAAGAAACTTGTTCCTTTGTCGGTTACAGGCAACGAATAATTCGATATCCTTGTTGACGCTGCTGTAACGTAAGGATAGCCGTGCTCGGTTGAGCCTTTCAAAATTACGGAGAAATAATCGCCTTTTTCAAGACTTATCGGCTTTGATAATTCGACTGTCGTATAACCTGCATATTTACGAGTTGCACTGGCCGCTAATTCACCGGGAGTTCCTGGATTTTGAGGTTTATCTTTACCGAGTTTGTTGACATATACTTCGTACTTCATATCCTGATGCGTTGTGTAGAAGGCTACATATTTCAAGCTTTCTTTATTTTCGGCTTTGAATATGTTTGCAGACCATGTTGCATTAAGATTGTTTGTCTTACCCAAAGGATCTTGCTCGTAAGAGGAATCCGAAACTAACGTATTGTTGTTCAGAATATATACTGCACTGTCTCGAATTTTCTGATCATACGACATCCAGAAATAACCGCCGTTACCCCATGAGCTTCCCCATGAATTTCTGCAAAGCCATGCACCGTTTCCTGAAGGTGTGTTTACGAAATTTGAAGCTGAATAATTATCGTCCCAGCCTACAATCATTACAGCATGTCCCGTTCCGGGTAATTGTCTTGTAGAATAGAAAGCACCGTTGGAATACCCATTATGGTCATGATAATATGATATGTACATTCCACCGTACTGCATTACAAAATTCTTCACTGCGTTAAGATCTTCTCTGCTTATAGAGCCAAACTCCAGAACTTCTTTTACTCGTAAATTTCTTTGATAATCTTCAGGCTTTCTGCTTCCTACAATAGACTGTATTGAACTGTCTGAACCTGCCTGAGTGTAAGGCATCAAGTTTTCATTTACAGGTCCTGCCATTCTTGTAAGGAATGCTGTAGCCATTTGATTGTTGCCGCCCTGGTTTAAGACTGAATATTTGCTATCAACGGTGAATGATTTTCCCGGTGATGGATCTTTGTACACAAACCAAGCCAAATGCAATTCTGATAAGTCTGGAATGCCTCCCATTTCCTGAGCCATATAATTAGCCTCTAATGCTCCAAGTGCGGCATGTGCCCAGCATGTTCCGAAGTTGCCTTGATCCCTTACTGGAGGAAGCCCTTTTGCCGTCCTTGAATCGTAGGCTGAAGGAAGTGATGTAATATCAGGATTCATATTATCAATCGCAGAATCAGGATATTGCGTTAAGCTGCCTGATAAATGAGAGACATCTTCAGGATCAGGAATTTTACCATAGAAAAAGTCCCCGCTGACGTTCTCAAGCATAGTTTGGTACCAAGAGTCAGGATCTTCCTGCCAATTAACAAACTCATCATCATGGGGAGCCAAAACAAAATCAGGATTGCCGTCTATTTCACAAATATAACCGTGTGAAGGTATTATATCTCCGGAATTTTCGTTGGTAGTATCTCCCCATTGTCCAGGCTCACTTACAAATCCGTCAACTTCCTGCGTAGCTGTTACCGCGAATAACTGCAAATATTTACCGTCATGATTAGGTTCATCTGCGGCAAAGTTTGTGAAAGACGGGTTATTTGAGGAATCTACATACGAGAATGGTTCATCTGTAATCCATAAGAATCCTCGCTCACCTTCCTCAGCTCCTATCCAATAAGCTTTGTGATCTATGCTTGCAGTAGTAAGCAACTCATTAATGGCATTTTGTTCCAATTTGCTTGTTATTGTTGCAAGATGCCCTCCTAAGTTTTCGGCCTGTTCTTTGGCTTCTTCCCATGTCATTTGGTCATTAATCAACATGTAAGTATGGTCATTCCAAACGATTGTATTGTTGTACTCTATATCAGAATCCTCAACATTTCCAACTTGTCTGTATTGAGAAGGCCATTTATTACCGCTGATTTGAGACATTAGATCCGTTGTTATACGTCCGATAATGCCGCCTTTATAATTTGCATCATTTAATGACACGTCTGTTGTACAAGCTGACACGGAACCGCCGTGCATAAGACCTACAATACCTCCGCTGTAATCTTTTCCAAATATCTGGGATACTGCTTGGACTTTGCAAATCGTTACTTTTCCGCCGTAAAGTTCCGAGACAAAACCGCCCCCGGAATGATTGGTTGACGTTATATTTCCTTTTACAATGCTGTTATTGATAGTGCCGCCATGCATGAGATCAACGAAACCGCCTGCCCACTGTCCAGCCGTAATATCACCGCTGAACACGCAATTTTCAATCGTTCCTGCGTTAAAGCCCCAAGTTATGCCGCCTACCCAATAACCAATGAGAGTTCCCTCAACTTTGAGATTTCTTACAAGAGCAGCATCACCGCTGATAAGATTAAATAAACCAACGTCCTCAGCATACGGACGATTAATATTTACTTTCAACGTATGGTTTTGACCGTCAAAACGACCTTTGAACTGATTTTCCCCGTATTGACTTCCAATTCCTATCCAAGTTGTTTCGGAAGTAAGATCAATATCAGAAGCCAGCTTGTAATACTTCTCTTTTTCGGTGCCATCATTAACTCTGTCCCGCATGAGCTTCAAATCTTCTACGGAACTTATAACGTATGCGTTTTGCCAACTGTCGCCGCTTGTATTTTCGTAATAGGCAGCAAAAGCAGATGAAATATTAAAAAACAAAAATGATAATAAAACCAGCTTAAAAAAAGAACGACAGACAAATTTAAGTTTTATGTTCGGTTCTTGGGGGGGGGGTGCTAACTTAATAAACATATTACTCAACAACTCCTTAAAACTAAAATTAATATGGCTAAAATGTAATAGATATAATATTATTAATTATATAACCAACATATTGTTTGTCAATTATCAAATTTAAAATTTTTTTGTTACAATTAAAATAAATTTTTTCACTTTTTTAACAGGAGGTTTTTTGATGATTAATCACGAACTTAACAATTTAATTTCATTCGCTCTTCATCACGGATTAATTACAACTGATGATAAGATTTGGGCGGCTAATTCGTTAATCGGCATCTTAGGATTAAATTCTTTTGAATTTGAAAATAATCTCAACGAAAATTTCCCTCTATCACCTGACAGCATTCTCGCAAAAATTTTAGATTGGGCTGTCGAAAATAATTTAATCGAAAATACTGAAACCGAACGCGATCTCCTCGACACAAAATTAATGGGCGCTTTAACTCCTAAACCTTCGGACGTTATCGAAAAATTTCAAGCTCTCGAAAAAATTTCTCCTATTGACGCAACAAATTATTTTTACAATCTTGGAATTTGTTCAAACTACATTCGCTCCGAAAGAACCGCAAAAAATATTTGTTGGAAAACTTCAACCGATTTCGGCGAACTCGATATTACGATCAACATGTCTAAACCCGAAAAAGATCCGAGAGATATTGCAAAGGCTCGAGCAATAAAATCATCTGGCTATCCTAAGTGTTTATTATGCAAAGAAAACGAAGGTTTTTACGGCCATCACGGACACCCTGCCCGTCAAAATATCAGGCTCATTCCGTTAAATCTTCATGGCAAAAAATGGTTCTTCCAATATTCACCTTACAGCTATTACAACGAACACTGCATAGTTCTCGATGAAAATCATGTGCCGATGTTAATTTCACGTGAAACTTTTGAAAATCTTTTCGCTTTCATTGAGAAATTTCCGCATTATTTTCTCGGTTCAAACGCTGATTTACCGATTGTAGGAGGCTCAATTCTTTCACACGATCATTATCAGGGAGGACGTTATGTTTTCGCTATGGATAGTGCGCCGATTGAAAAGCAATATAATTTTCATGACGATGAAGTTAAAGCAGGGCGAATTAAATGGCCTATGTCAGCAATAAGATTAAATTCAAGCAATCCTGAAAAAATTATTAAACTTGCTGATAAAATTTTGTCGGCATGGCGCGAATGGACTGATGAAAAAGTCGGTGTGCTTGCCTATTCTGACGGTGAACCTCATAACACTATAACTCCTATCGCAAGACGAAAAAATGAAAATTATGAGCTTGATTTAGTCTTACGAAATAACCGCACTAGTTCTGAACATCCTCTCGGAATTTTTCACCCTCATTCAGAAGTTCATCATATTAAGAAGGAAAATATAGGCTTAATTGAAGTTATGGGTCTTGCAGTTTTGCCTGCAAGATTGAAATCAGCTCTCGAAAAAATTTCAACTGAGTGGCTCAACAATAAAAATTCTCTTCCTTCTGAACTTGAAGCTCATGAAAAATGGTACAAATTTTTACGTGAAAAATATGACGGCTTAAACGGTGAGGAACAGGTTCGGAAAATGCTTCGTGATGAAGTCGGACATGTTTTTGCGCAAGTCTTAACCGACAGCGGAGTATTCAAGAGAAATCCTGAAGGTCTTTCAGCCTTTGACAAATTTGCGGAGAAAGTAATTGACTGAAAAAATTTCAGCTATCCTTAAAAATTTACCCGAACGTCCCGGAGTTTATTTAATGCGGGATAAAGACGGGAAAATAATTTACGTCGGAAAAGCCGTGAAATTAAAACGGAGAGTTTCATCATATTTCAGGCATTCTCATTTATCTCCGAGATTAAATAAACTTGTCTCAATGATTGATGACATTTCAATTATAAGAACTGAAACAGAAGCTGAAGCTCTTATAGTTGAAGCTAAATTAATTCGGAGATATTCTCCTTTCTTTAATATCGAATTGAAGATGAGCGATCGTTATCCATATATAAAGATAACAGATGAGGATTACCCCAGACTTGAAATTACAAGACATAAACAAAATGACGGTGCGTTATATTTAGGGCCGTTTGTCGATGCTGGGAATATAAGGAATTTAATGAGGCTTGCTGAAAGATATTTCCCGTTAAGAATTTGCCGTTCAAAAATTTCTCCCGACAAAAATAAACGTCCTTGTGTTGAATATAATTTAGGCCGTTCGATGGGAGCATGTGCAGGACTTTGCAGTCAATCCGAATATCGCGAAAGGGTAGCTGACATAATATTATTATTTGAAGGTAAATCAGCGGAGCTTGTTGATCGTTTGAGAAAACGAATGGATATTTCCGCAAAAAATTTAGAGTTCGAGAAGGCAGGACGTTATAGAGATACTATAAGGGCGATATGGAGGTTATCACGTCAAAAAATTTCCTCAGCATTGCAGGAGGATTTAGACAATGAGACATGGCAAGTTTTGAACAGGCTTCAAGCGATTTTGAATTTGAAAGTTTTAGCATGGAGGATAGATGCTTTTGATATTTCGCACACATTCGGCCATGAAACTTACGGTTGTTGTGTAGTGTTTGAACAGGGGCGGCCATGTCCTAATCTTTATCGAAAATTCAAAATAAAATCGTTAAAAGACGGAGAAATTAATGACTTTGAATCAATTTATGAAACAGTTAAGAGACGTTATACTCATGTTATTGATAATTCAGAGCCTTCACCGCAGCTTGTGTTAATAGACGGAGGGTCGATACAGCTTGAATATGCACAGAGGGCATTGAAGGAATTAAATTTTGAGTTGCCGATGATAGCATTAGCTGAGAGAGAGGAAATAATTTTTTTGCCTAATAAGCCAAATGAGCCTTTAAGGTTAGAACGAAGCGATCCGGCTTTACAGTTATTACAGAGAATAAGAGATGAAGTTCACAGATTTGCAATTACAACTCATAAACACGCCCGTGAAAAACGAATGAGGCATTCAAGGCTTGACGAAATTTCAGGAATTGGGAAAAAAAAAGCTGCGGAACTTCTTGTAAAATTCGGTTCGGTTGAAAAAATTTCAAAGTTATCTCCTGAAGAATTACAAGAAATTCCGGGAATAGGTGAAATATTGGCGAAAAAAATTTTGGAAGGGTTGAGAGAATGAATAATAATAAACTTGTATTACCATTTCTAAAATGGGTTGGAGGAAAACGTCAGCTTCTGAAAAACCTTACTGATTTAATGCCTTCAAAGATAAATGCGTATTGTGAACCTTTTATCGGCGGAGGAGCTTTATTATTTCATCTTCAACCTGATATTGCATATATTAACGATATAAATTCAGAGCTTATTAACGTTTATAAAGTTGTTAAAGAAAATATTGATGAATTACTCATTGAACTTTCACGTTATAAAAATGAACCTGAAATTTTTTATGAAGTCCGAAATTGGGATAGAGATAAGAATTTTTATGCTTCACTCTCGAATATACAGAGAGCTGCACGAATAATATTTTTGAATAAAACATGTTTTAATGGTTTATATCGTGTAAATAATTCCGGAGAATTTAATACACCGTTTGGATATTATCGTAAACCCAATATTGTTAATGAACCTGTTTTAAGAGCTGTGAATAATTATTTTAATAACGCTGAAATATATTTATCATATTATGATTATGCTGATGTACTTTTAACGTTGAAAAAAGGAACTTTTGTATATCTTGATCCTCCTTATGATCCTGTTTCTGAAAGTTCGAATTTTACGGGATATTCAAAAGGCGGGTTCTCAAAAAATGAGCAGATACGTTTGAGAGAATGTTGTGATGATTTAACGAAAAGGGGAATAAAATTTATGTTATCAAATTCAGCTACAGATTTCATAAAAGAACAATATTCTGAATACAATATTACAATAGTAAAAGCAAAAAGAGTTGTAAATTCAGTCGGTTATAAACGTGGAGATATTGATGAGGTCATAATAAGAAATTATGAAAAATGATATAGCATGGGAAAAACTTTTTGAGAAAAATGACATTTTGAAACATGTTGAAGAGAAAGGGATATTTACAATTTCAGCGAAACAGATAAAAGAATTTCGTGAACCCAGATTAATGACAAAATTTGATCATAAAATTAATCTTCCCAAAATATTCAAAGAAAATGAACTGGCAATTTTACCGATAACACGAGGCGATTATATTATCGCAAAATTTGATGCTTATCATAAATTTGAACCTGAAATCACGGAAATAATCAATGTATCACCGTTAGAAAATATACAAAGTCTCAATGATTCCGATATTTTCAGTGAGGCAGTTGCTTTGAATTATGCTTTAGCTTCAGGAATTATCGCAGATTTTCTTGAAGATGATCCAATTATTGCAACCATATCAGGCAGAATGGGAACTGGAGAATTTGATTTCAAAATATCTGGTACACCTCTTTCTATTAACGTTATAAATTCTCAAATGGAAATAGACGCGGCTTATGAAGGCATTTCAAGCATGGCTATTTTTGAAGCTAAAATGGATATATCTGATGACTTCATAATAAGACAGCTTTATTATCCGTTTAGAGTTTGGCAAAATAGAATAACAAAAACAGTCAGACCTGTATTTTTTGTATATTCAAACGGAATTTTCAGGCTGCATGAATATATTTTTGAAGATGTAAATGATTACAGCTCAATAAAACTTATCAAACAAAAAAATTATTCTGTTGAAGATACTTCAATTTCGTCAGATGATATTCGAAACATAATGAACGCTTTAACAATAATTGCTGAACCTGAAATTCCTTTTCCGCAAGCTGATAATTTTGAACGTATAATAAATTTATGCGAGCTTATTGATAAATGTGAACGAAGTAAATCCGATATTACAGAACATTATGCTTTTGATGAAAGACAGGCTGATTATTACGCAAATGCAGCTCTTTATCTTGGATTGCTTGAACGAAGAAATGAAAACAGAAACAAGATATACGAATTGAGCAAAAAAGGAAAAACGATCTTGAGAATGAATTATAAAAAACGTCAGCTCTCTTATTGTGAATGTATATTGTCTCATGAAATTTTTAATATTATGTTAAAGCAATATTTCAATTCAGGATATATGCCTTCAAACGAAGATATTATTATAGCTATGAAAAACTGCGGTTTATATAAAATCAACAGTGAGGAAACTTTCAAACGCAGAGCTTCAACAATAAAGGGCTGGCTGAATTGGATAACAGGAATTATTACAGAGTGAAATATATTTTGTTTTTTTGCTTTCAAAGGCTATAATCTCAAACATAAAAAATTTCATTAAAGCTTAGGAGGAATTATTACATGGTAGAAATTAAAGGTCTGACTGCTTCAGAGGTTCAGACCAGTCGGGAAAAATACGGCTCGAATGCTTTAACCGAACTTCCGGGCGAAACTCTTTCAGCAAAATTTTTCAACAGCCTCAAAGACCCCATGATTATAATTTTGCTTTGTGCCCTTGTTATTCAGCTCGTTTTATTTTTTCTCGGACGTGCTGAATGGTTTGAACCCGTCGGAATTTTAATCGCTGTCCTGATTGCAATCAGTGTATCTTCTATCACTGAATACAAACAGGAACAAAAGGCTTCCCTATTAAAATCTCAACAGGAAGCCGGAGAAACTACAAAAGTTATTCGTGATGGCGGAATTCATGAAATTCATGTCAGTGAAGTTGTTAAAGGCGACATAATTTATTTACAGGCCGGAGACAAAATACCTGCTGACGGAATTTTTATAGACGGTTCAGTTAAAGTTGATCAGTCCGCTTTGAACGGTGAAACTGAAGAAGCCGAAAAAATTCCCAACGCTGACAACGAAGAATTTGACACTAAAGATTTGTTGAATAAATTTTACGCTTATCGTGGAACTGTCGTTTGTTCAGGCGAAGGCTATATGGAAATTTCTGTTGTCGGTGATAAAACTTTATTCGGCGAGCTTGCTCTCGAAGTTCAGGAAGAACAGCGCGCTACTCCTTTGCAAATTAAACTCGGAAAACTTGCAAAACAAATTTCGACGTTTGGTTATACGGGAGCTATTGCTATAGTAATCGGAATTTTGGCTCGTACATTAATAACGGGAAATCTTCCCGCCGATTTTTACGGTTGGACACGTTTAATTGTTGAAGCTGTAACAGTTGCCGTTACCGTTGTAGTATGTGCTGTACCTGAAGGGCTTCCGATGCTTACATCAATGTTAATGTCGTTCCAGTCTATGCAGATGGCAGGCGATAATGTACTCGTTCGGAAAATTAACGGTCTTGAAACAGCAGGAAGTTTGAATTTATTATTCAGCGACAAAACCGGAACAATAACTGAAGGCCGTTTAACGATTGCTGAAATCGCTATGCCTGATGTAACTGTTTATAAATCCCTTGACGAAATCAACGTTAAAGATATTGACGATATAGTTATAGGTGCAGGAGCTAATAACAGCGCAAGTGTTGGAGATGGTGCAGTAATCGGAGGTAATAGCACTGACAGAGCTTTAATGTCATTATTCCTCAATTACAAAGCTCTCTTGAACAAAATCGATTCCATCAAACGTAACGTGAAAGAATTTGTTCCCTTCAATTCAAATAACAAAATGTCAACGCTGAAACTTAATGACGGTGTTTCATATATTAAAGGAGCACCTGAAAAAATTATTCCTCATTGCAAAAATATTTCAGAGCGCAACAAGCTCAACGAATATATCAACGCACAAGCTGACAGAGCTATGAGACTTCTTGCACTCGCTAAAGATGAAGGTCAAGGAATGGAATTAATTTGTGTCTTGAGTATCCGTGATAACGTCAGAGCTGAAGCTGTTGAAGCGATTAAAAAAGTTCATAACGCTGGTATTCAAGTTGTAATGGTTACTGGAGACAGAAAAGAAACTGCAGTAGCCATTGCTAAGGAAGCAGGTTTAATTTCATCACCTGACGACGTTGCTATGACATCATCTGAAATGGCTGAAAAGACTGACGATGAACTCAAGGAAATTTTGCCGAATCTTAGAGTTATTTCGCGTGCTTTACCTTCGGATAAGAGCAGGCTCGTGAAAATTGCTCAGGAATTAAATCTTGTTGTAGGAATGACAGGAGACGGAGTTAATGATTCACCTGCATTGAAAAAGGCTGATGTAGGTTTTGCGATGGGATCAGGAACTGAAGTTGCTAAAGAGGCCGGCGACATTACGATTCTTGATGATAATTTCAAATCCATAGCTAAGGCAATTTTATACGGTCGAACGATGTTCAAGAGCATACGTAAATTTTTGGTCTTCCAACTTACGGTTAATGTTGCGGCGGTGTTAATTTGTTTCTTAGGGCCATTGTTTGGACAGAATGTTGTTTTAACGGTCATTCAACTTTTGTTGATAAATCTTGCGATGGACACGTTAGCAGCAATAGCGTTCGGAACTGAACCTCCTCGTGAAAAATACATGGACGAAAAACCTATTGCAAGAGACGCAAACATAATCACGCCTAAAATGTTCAGCGAAATAATTACAGGAGCGTTATACATAAAATTAATATGTTTGGCGATATTATTCATCAAGCCTGTAAGAAATTTGTTCCTGACATCGGACATTGTTTATTTACGTTCGGCATTATTTGCTACGTTCATGATGGCTATAACGTTCAACGGGCTTGCTATGGCATCATCAAAGAATTGTGTAGTGGTCATGCTGTTTATATTTATATTGCAGTATGTTTTCGTAACTTTCGGCGGAGATGTTTTGAGCGTTCATGCTTTAACGTTGGATTCATGGCTGAATTGTTTTGTTCTTGCAGTTTTAGTAATTCCTGTAAGGTGGCTCGGAGAATTTTTGGCGGCGAAAATCAACCCGTCGTTAGATGCTCAATAAAAAATAACTTGACGTATCAGAAAAAAGAGATAAAATATTCTGGTACGCATTACGGGACGTAGCGCAGTCTGGCTTAGCGCATCTGCATGGGGTGCAGGGGGTCGGAGGTTCGAATCCTCTCGTCCCGACCAGTACAACAAACAAAAACGCAACAAAACTTACTAACTAGTAGAAACGCATGAAAAAACCTTTTTTAAGACTCTCACTAAAGTAGTGAGGGTCTTTTTTATTCAAATATGTGTTATAATTCTCACGCCCTGCCTTTCGGGAACAACGCACAAACGAAAGGCCTATAGTCCAAAGGGAGGAGGTGTAGAGAGTGCGTAAATATGAAATGTTAGTAATCCTTGATGCTGGCAATGAAAGTCAGAGCGAGGAAGTCGTGAAAATCGAGGAACTTTTGAGAAATCTTGGTGGCCTCGTAGCCAAAACAGATGTATGGGGTAAACGTGCTTTAGCCTATCCAATCCGCAAAAAAACCGAAGGATATTATGTACTGTTCAATTTTGAACTTGAACCGGCTCAAACTTTCGAGTTAAGGAGAGTTTTGGGTCTTCGTCAGAATGTTTACAGACAGCTTGTAATAGTTCTTGATGATTAATTAGGAGGTAATTGCGGTGAGAGGTTTTAACAGAGCGATTATTGCAGGAAATTTAGCTCGTGATCCTGATGTAAGATACACGGTTAATAAAAGGGCTTATGCAAGATTTGCCGTTGCCGTAAATTATCGTTACAAAGACTCTAACGGCGAATACAAAGACAGTGTTGATTACATTAATGTCGTAGTTTGGGGATCAATGGCTGAAAATTGCGGGAAATATCTGAAAAAAGGTAGTGCCGTTTTGCTTGAAGGAAGAATACAATCAAGCAGTTATGAGGCAAGAGACGGTTCAGGCAAAAAATACTATACTGAAGTCAATGCTGAAAATGTACAGTTTCTCGGCGGCGGTCAACAAGGCAATAATCAACAAAATTCAGGCGGCAATTTTTCGAGAGGGTCAAATCCTGATTTTTCAGGAATGCATGATTACCTTCCAAGCGATGACGATTTTGGAAAGAGTATCGGTGAGAGCGGTTTCGGTAATTTTTCATCAGGAGGTTTCGGCAACAGCTTAGCCCAAAATTCAAAATTAACTGATGAAAGCGATATACCGTTCTAAATTGAATGAAAATTTTATGAGAAAGGAGAAAATTTTTTCAGTATGAATGAACGTGAAAATAACGGGCGCGAAAACAATAAAGGCAATGCACCCGCAAGAAACGGAAATAATAACGGCGGCGGAATGCGCAGAGGTACTTCACGAAGAAGACCCAAGTTTTGTTACTACTGCGTCGAAAAACAGGAGCATGTAGACTATAAAGACGTTGAAAAGCTCCGCAAATATATCAGTGAAAGAGGAAAAATTATTCCCAGACGTGTAACAGGTAACTGCGCAAAACATCAGAGGCTTTTAACTGAAGCCATCAAAAGAGCCAGATATATGGCTTTGTTGCCGTACTCAATGGATTAATTTTATGAAACGGATAATTCCCTGCGTGATAATCACTTTATTAATGATGCTCGCAGGGATTTTTATGCCCTTAATGGGGATTATAGGCTTAATGCTTTGTCCTTTACCTTTAGCAATTTTGGGTTGTGTTGAAGGTCATAGGCAAATGAGTATCGCCGAATTAATGATTGAAGTTACGCTTTTTGTTGTCGTATCTCCTTCGATGGCGATATATTTTTTGATAGGTTGCGCTCCTGTTTCAGGAATATTGTTTCTGTTATCGAGAGACGATATTAAAACCGTAAAAAAATTTACAGGTGCTGAAAGTTTGCTGTTATGTATAGCAACCTCGATAATTTTCAAATTAATTTTAGTTATAGCGTTTTGGCTTTTCACGGATAAAAATATAATGTTCCCTGACGTTCAGCAAATGAAAATGATTTTGTCCGACCTTTACGCAAATCAACCCGAACTTCAAGAAGCCGTTAATACAATTCTTAATGTATTTCCTTATTTGTTCCCTACGTTATTAATATTATATTCAATAGCTGAGGGGTTCTTGAATTATTCTCTTTGTTATAAATTCACGAAGAAATTATTTCCGGCTATAAAAAATTTTCCGCCCGAACTTCCCGAATTTAAGCTCTGGAAATTTCCAGTGTCAATTTTAATCGCTTCAATATTTGCATTGATATTCGGATTTTTTGTTGATACTGATACATGGCTTAACGGTTCAATTTTTGTAATGAATTTGCAGTTGGTTATAAGCGTCTTAATGTTTGTTCAAGGAGTTTCGGTTGCGTTCTGGATAATGGACGGCTTCAAATTAAGACGAGGCTCTAAAGTTATTGTTTGTATAATTCTTTCGTTCCCGTTCTTTTGGCCTTGGCTTATGGTTATAGGAATGAGCGAACTGGCTTTGAATCTCCGTAACAGAATCAAATTCAAGAATCAAAATTAAAAGAGCATACTTCAAAACGAAATATGCCCGTTGAAATTCTCATAATTTTATCGAACCAAGCAAGGTTTTTTGTTGTCGAATTTCCAGCCCGGAATTAAATATTGCATTCCTATTGCGTCATCTCTTGCACCGAGTGCGTGCTTGAAGTAAAGCTCATTAGCCTTCTTAATCTGCTCCATATCAACTTCAATTCCAAGTCCGGGTTTCTTCGGTAAATCAATACAGCCTCCTACAATCTGCATAGGTTCAACAGTTAAACGCTCCCTGCCTTCCTGCCAAATCCAATGTGTGTCAATGCCGTTCATTTTTCCCGGAATTGCTGCTGCACACTGTACAACCATTGCAAGCGAAATATCAAAATGGTTATTTGAATGGCAACCCCACATTAAACCGAAATCAGCGCATAACTGACCTACTCGAACCGAACCGTTCATTGTCCAAAAATGAGGATCGGCTAAAGGAATGTCAACAGCCTGTAATGTTAAAGCGTGGCACATCTGTCTCCAATCCGTATTAATCATATTTGTAGCTGTAGGCATCATTGCGGCTTTACGAAATTCAGCCATAACTTCACGTCCGCTGAAACCTCCTTCAGCACCGCAAGGATCTTCACAATATGCCAAACATTTTTTCAGTTCGGGCGCAATCTCAAGAGCCTCTTTCAAACTCCAACAGCCGTTCGGATCTAAATCAACTCTTGCGTCAGGGAATGCCTTTTTAATTGCCTGTACAGCTTTTAATTCTTCTTTAGGAGGTAACACTCCGCCTTTTAATTTGAAATCTTCAAAGCCGTATTTTTCGTGAGTAGCTTTTGCAAGTGCGACGATTTTTTCGGGAGTTAATGCTTCCTCATGTCTCAATCTGTACCAATCGCAAGGTGAATCGGGTTCTTCTTCATACGGAAGGTCGGTTTTTTTTCTGTCTCCGATGTAGAACAAGTAACTTAAAAATCTCACTCGTTCTCTTTGAACACCATCGCCCATTAAAGCAGCCGCAGGAACATCAAGGAATTTTCCCATTAAATCTAGCAAGGGCGCTTCAACTGCCGTAACAACATGAACACCTGTCCTTAAATCAAACGTCTGAAGTCCTCTAACGTCATCTTTGATATTTTCATCGAGCCATTTACGGATTTGATTCAAAGTATTTTTGTAATCGGCAATTCGTGTTCCAATTACAAGGTGCTTAATATCCTCAAGAGCTTTTGTGATTTTCTGACCGCCCGGAACTTCACCTGCTCCGAGATTTCCTGAACTGTCCTCAAGGATAACGATGTTTCGAGTGAAGAACGGAGCATGTGCACCGCTTAAATTCAATTCCATGCAATCGTGCCCTGCTACAGGGTAAATATCCATACGTGTAATTTTCGGTATAGCTGTCATAAAAAAAAATGCCTCCCTAAATTAAAAATTATTCGGTGAATATATTATATCAGGCAAAAAAATCAGCCCCCTGAAATTTTCAGAGAGCCGACTTTATTATTTTTTTCCGTTACTCAGCTTTGTAATCTTTTGTTAAAATTAAAGCAACCTGTTTAGCATCTTCATAAGGATCTGAAAAATCAGTGAACATTTTGCGCTCTTCATTAACCGTAATTCCTGCGCAAATCATATCAACTTTTCCGCTGTTAACCGCCATAAACAAAGAATCAAAAGGATATGCAATGATTTCAAGTTCCATATCAAGTTTTCCTGCAATCAATGCGCACATCTCAATGTCAATTCCTGTATAACCGTCGCCTACTTTGATGTCATAAGGAGGAAATCCTGATTCGGTTCCAAGATATAATTTTCCGCCTTTTGCTCCTTTATGAAGATCAATATCTTCGGGCTTTGCTGCTGTAGGGTCTTCCTTGTACTTTAACATTATCTTTTCGAGTGAACCGTCAGCTTTTATTTCAGCGAGAGCCTTATTGACCTTTTCGAGCAATTCTTTGTTGCCTTGCTTAAAGCCGATTGCGTATTGTTCAACTGTTAAAGCATCGGGCAAAATCGTTAAAACTTCAGGGTCATTTTTAACGAACTGTTTAGCCGGGGCTTCGTCCATAATTGAACATTGAATTTTTCCGACTTTCAATGCCTGAACAACATCGGTAGCTTTTTCGTAAGTTGTGAGCTGTTCTTTTGCTTTATCGCCGAGCATATTTTTAGCGATACCTTCAGCGATTGTTCCTCTTTGAGTTCCGATTTTGTAATTAACAAATTCATCAGGCTTTGAGATATTCAAACCTTCAGCAAAACAAACTCCTGCGCTTAACGCAACAACTAAAAATGCTAATAAAAATTTCTTAATCATAAAATTTTTACCTCCAAAAATTTTTTCATGTGAATATTATACAGTACTTTTTATTTTTGTAAATATATTTTCATATTTTTATTTTTGAATAAAATTTTATTTCGTGTTTGCACTTAAAATCATAACGGGATTTTTTGCGGACATTAAAGTTAATTCAGGGGTTAAAGATTTTGATGATGTAACTGAAATTTGAACACCCTCGAAATTTTTCATGCACTTCATAATCTCATAAGCTGCGCTGAAATTTTCAAGAGTTACGCAGGCCGTTACAATTCGGATATTATTGTCAAGTTTTTGCAGGAATTTAAGAATGTCAGTTAATTCACCGTCGCTTCCGCCTATAAAAACATGTGAAGGTAAGGGAATATTTTTTATAACATCAATAGCTCGGCCATGAATAATTTTTATGTTATGGACGTGAAATTTTTCAGCGTTTTTTGAGATTAAATTTACGGCTTCGAGTTTATGTTCGATTGAATAAATTTCGATTTCAGGATTTTCGTGAGCTATGCTTATACTTATTGAACCTGAACCTGCTCCTATGTCCCAAAATATTGAACTGTCATTTAATTCTAGCTTTGAAATTATTGCAGCCCTGATATTTTCGTTGGTCATTACGATATTTTTTTCACGCAAAAAATCTTTATCACGCAAAAATTTTTTCTCAGGTTTGTAAACGTTATTATTTCTAACTAAGACTATTGATAACTCCGAAAAATTTTCATTTATAAATTGTTGAGGGCTTCCGTGAGAAATTTTTTCGTCAGAGCTTCCTAAATTTTCACCAATAAAAATTTCAACTTGTGAAAAATTTTCAAGTTCTTTACATGCCCATTGAGGAGAAATATTTTTGTCGCAAAATAATATTGTTATCCGATTTCGTTCAACTGCATTCAAAAATTTCCCTGAGCTTAATTCACGGCCATGTCCCGATAAAATTTTAGCGTCATTCCATAATTCACACGCTTCAGCACAAATAACTTGCAACGAACTTATTCCGGGCAAAACTTTTATTTTTTCGTCAGGAAAAAATTTTTTCACCAGAGGCAACAAACTATATACACCGACATCGCCCGATACTAAGATTAAAGCTCTTTTATTTTCGTCGGAAATTTTTTTGAAAGCTTCATTAAAATTTTTAAGCTCAAAATATTTTGTGTCATAGGGAATTAATTTTTGCAGACGTGAACTTGTAAATATTAAATCGGAATTTTTTATTGCTTCTTCAACTTCAGGTGTTAAATGATTTTTTGAGCCTGTTCCAGCTCCTGCAACTGTTATTTCAAGCATTGTCCGATTATTTTTCCCTCACTGTCTATAAATACTGCGTCAACTTTCATTTTTTTATGCACTCTTTCTTCACATTTAAGCGAAATTATTTTCGTTATATTATCCCAGACAAAATCAAAGCCGTTTAATTTTATAATTTCTGAGGCTTCGTTAGTTGTGTTGGAATGAAAGATTTTTGATATTAGGTCTTGTGAAGCTCCTGCTAATGCAAGATGAGTACATAACGCTTCAAGTCTTCCGTCCGAAATTTTGTTGTGAGTATTAAATGAACCTGAAGCAACTTTTAACAATTTCCCAGCATGGCCGACGATGATTGCGTGTTCAAAATTTAATCGTGCTGCTTCGTCTAAAACATGGCCGATATAATTTTCAGCCTGAATAACATTTCGTCCTGTTACATTAAAAATCTTCCGCAAAAATTTTTCGCCAGTATTTCCGAACGTTATATAAATTTCAGTAAATCCTAACGAATGTATCATATTTAATTCAAGTGTAAGAGAATCCAGTAATGCCTGTTCATTCATAGGCTTAACAAATCCTGTTGTGCCTAAAATCGAAAGACCGTTTTTAATTCCAAGTCTCGGATTAAAAGTTCTTAAAGCAATTTTTTCGCCGTCAGGAATTGAAATTTTTACACGTAAAGATTTTTCAGGGATTACATCACGTAAAGCAAGCTCAATCATTTTTCTAGGAACAGGATTTATGGCAGGTTCACCGACTGGAATTTTTAAGCCCGGCAATGTTACAATTCCGACACCTTCACCGGCTTCAAAAAAAATTTTCCCGTTACCTTCAATTATTTCAACGTTAGCAAGAATTTTTAATCCGTCAGTAACGTCTGATTTATCATCACCCGAATCTTTTATAACTCCGAAAAAATTTTCGTCATATTTGAAAACGTTTAATATAAATTCATTGCCTTCTAAATTTTTTACGATAACATTTTCGGGAATTTTTCCTGAACATAAAAATATTGCCGAAGCCTTCGCAGCTCCTGTAGCACATGTTCCCGTCGTAAATCCGTAACGCATTTATAATCCGTACAAAATCGCATTCAATATCGCACATGCAACCGTTGTACCGCCTTTTCGACCGTGAGCAATAATTTTCGGAATGTCTTCAAGAGAAGCAAGCATGTTTTTAGCCTCAATGACGTTCACAAAACCTACAGGAACTCCTACAACAAGAGAAGGTTTTGCAGCACCTTCACGAATTAATTTGCATAACCTGATTAAAGCCGTAGGAGCATTGCCTATAGCGTAAATTGCGTTGGGAAAATCTTTAACGGCGTGTTCAATATTAATAATGGAACGAGTGAGATTTTTTTCAAGAGCTTCTGATTTAATTTTTTCATCGGCAACATTGCAGATAATTTTCACGTTATATTTTTTCGTTATTCCCGAAGCTAACATTAATGTATCCGTAATAATCGGAGTATCATGCCTTAACGCTTCACGTGATTTTGAAATTACATCATCTGAAAAATAAAGCGTGTCCAAAAAATCAAAATCTGCTGTTGCATGTATAACCCTTTTTATTACAGGAAGATTTTCGGCAGGACATTGATAATTTCTTTCGTCAATAATGCCCTGAATAATTCTCATGCTTTCCTGTTCAATTTGTTTCGGCGATAAAATCATAGTGAGTTGGATTATAACATAAAAAAAATGAGACCCGTGAAATTATGAGTCTCATTTAATGCTGAGTTTGTTTTTATTCGTTATTTGCCAAAAATTCTTAACAGCGACGAACCTGTCATTACAAGAGCAAACAAATAGCTCACAAGCATGAAGAATTGCAAAACTCTAGGCTGAGGCATATCGTTTTGTTCATTAATATCCTTCCTAAAAATTAATCTCGTTACAAAAAATCCTCCGAAAGGTGTAGCTACTGCTGTTGAAAGATTAGCGATTAAAATTAACTGAGTAGGACTTCCGTTATAAGTGAAACATATTGCTGTCGTTATAGCGATACAGATGAAACTTCCCCACTTGATGAAATTTGATTCAAGCTGTGTAGGTTTATTAATTCCTGCCGCTAATAACACCATTCCTCTTTGAGTATTTCCGAGCAATGATGAAAATGCCGCTGCTAATAACGCAAGTCCCATGACTATCGGAGCAGTACTCCCTAAAAACGGTACAAGCAAATCTCCGAGCTGTGCAGGTGCTTTTATTCCTGTTCCTGTCGGGTGAAGAACGATTGCTCCGACGAGGAATATTGCTCCTGAAATTAATACTACTGCAAGAACATGAGCGATTGCGTCTGCAAACATGATACCGTTGAATAAATCCTCACGTTTCCATTTCTTTTCAAGTCCGAGATATGTTCCGTAAATTCCTGCTGTAATTGCGGCGTTTGTGCTAACATATGCGAGCGAAGTTGCAAGACTTCCCGGGGCTACGCTCCAATGTGTCATGGAGTGTCCGAACTCTGACCAGTTTGGGCCTCCTGTTGATACCAAAGTTGCAAAGAAACAAATAATCATGCCTACAATACAAAGCGTGATTATCTTTTCAACTTTTGAATAAACTCCTTTCGCAAAATAACAGGCTAATGTTATTACAATCATCACGATTGAACCGATTTTCCAGTTTATTCCGGTGATTAAATTAACTCCTGCTCCTGATCCTGTAATATTTCCCATAGTAAAGAAGAAGCATGATAAGAATGTCGCTACACCTGTTATTAATGCGGCAGGCATTCCGTAATAATGTCTTATTGCGTGAATCGTAGGCATTCCTGTTAGCATTGAAATTCTGTAACACGTCAACATGAATGTTATTCCCATTACAATAATAGGAATGATTAACCATATCATTTGATAACCGTAATTAGCTCCCATCATTGCCGAAGTCGTAATATTTCCCGGTCCGATTACAACACCTGCAAGAATTATGCCGGGGCCTATACGTTTGAGAATTTCAAGGAAAGAGGCTCTCTTAACTTTTGAAACGTCCATAAAATTTTTTCCTCCTTTTATACAAATGGAGCGGCCATTGAGATATTAAGCGTATTTCTCTTTGACCGCCCCATGTAATTTTCATATTGCCTTTTTTAATTCAGTTGTTAATTATTCGTATTTTGACATATCAACTTTGCCGAGACCGCTTAACTTAATTCCTTCGGCAACCCAGTCTTTCTCCTCTTGATCAAGCGGAAGAACGGGCTTGCGCATTAAAGCACTCTTGAAGATTCCGCGCTGTGCAAGTGTCTCTTTAAGTCTTGCGTGAGCTTCACCTGAAGGCTGGCCGCCGCCGTAGATTGCCTGTGAAATCGGGTAAATCTTGTTCGACCAATCCTGAGCTTCTTTGAGAGTATGTTTTTCAGGATGTGAGAAAACTTCCCAAGCTCCAGTGATTAATTCAGGTACGCAGCCTGCAAAGCCGATTAAAGCTCCGTCCATTCCTGTAAACCATGTTACGCAGAGTGTTTCATCATGGCATGTAATGAGGGAAATATCAGGGCAATGTTTGCGAAGTTCACGGACATCATGCTCATAAATAGCTGTAACTCTTGTTCCGACTTTGATACATTTTACGTGAGGAATTTCCTTGCACATCTTAATCAATGTTTCAACAGGATAGAACGCTTTGCTTGTTGCAGGGTAAAGGTGAATGATGATGTCGATGTCTGCACCTTCGGCAACGTCTTTAATATACTCAAACGGTGCATTGGGGTTCATTCCGAAACGAAGCCACATGTGAGGAGGCATAAGGAGGATTCCGTCAGCTCCTGCTTCTTTTGCTTCACGAGCCATTTCGATGCTTTCCTGAGTGTTCTCGCAGTTTACGCCCGAAATGATTGTCATGATGTCGCCGCATTCTTCTGCGCAGATTTCAGTTACACGCTTGCGTTCAGCTCTGGTTAAGCCTGTAATTTCGCCTGTATGTCCGTTGCAAACGAGACCTTTAATTCCTTTGTCATAGAATGACTTGAGCCAACGAAGGTAAACACGAAATTCTTTTTCGTTGATCGAAAAATCATCGTTCAGCGGTACTGATACTGCGGGAAAAATTGTCTTAAATGTTACTTGCTTTGCCATTATAAAAAACTCCTCTCGAAAAATTTAATTTTTTTTGATTAATATTTGTTGCAATCGATTGCATAAATTTTAATGCTAATATTTCTCATTGTCAATACTTCCAAAAATTTCTGCAATTTTTTGCACATGTAGTATAATTTTCGAGAATTTTTTATGATTAGGAGAATTAACCTGAGTACCTTAAAAGACGTTGCAAATCTTGCACATTGCCACCCTGCAACAGTATCAAGGGCATTAAATAATGTTTCGTATGTTCACCCTGAAACTAAAGCTAGAATAATGGCAGCAGTAGCAGAATTAAATTATCACCCCGATATAATTGCCCGCAGCCTGAAAAAAGGTAAACGTCATACGATCGGTGTTGTAGTTCCTAATGTTCATTTAACGATTTTCGATGATATAGCACAGTCCGTTGACTCTGAAGCGAGAAAAGCAGGATATTCAATTTTGTTTTGCCACACTAATGACAACCCTAATGTCGAAAAAGAATGTTTGGACAGATTACGTTCAGGATTTGTTGACGGTTTAATTATCGCTTCAACAGGAAGAAACATGAGCCTTATAAGAGATATTCACGCTCAAGGTTTAGCAGTCGTTCAAATTATCAGGAAACAGGACGAAACCCTCAGCAGCATAGTAAGCGATTACGCAGGAGGAAGCTATGACGCTGTTAAATATTTGTACAACAAAGGCTGTCGTGAAATTGCTTTAATTAACGGCCCTTCCTATGGGAGATACGCAAACAGACCTTACAGAACAAGACACGAAGGTTATAAACGTGCTGTAAAGGAATTAGGCTTGAAGGAAATTTGCGCATTCTCTGACGGAATTATTAATAATTTTGAATCAGGTTATAAATGCGCCGAGAAATTATTAAATGAGAACCCAAAACTTGACGCTATTATGACATCAGTTGATATTTACGGAATGGCTGCTCTGAAAATTCTAAGAGAACGAAAAATCAAAGTCCCTGAACAAATCCGAGTTGTAAGTTTAACAGGGTTTTCAATCGGGAATTTTTTGGAGAAATCTTTAACGTCATTTGAACTTCCTGCTAAAGAAATCGGACAGCAAGCAGCGAGACTGATTATCAACGAAATTGAAGCTCCTGCCGATGCAAAACCGGGAGTTCAGCATTTGACATTTCCAATATCATTATCAGAACGTGAAAGTTCATAATTTGTTAAAATTATAATGAAAAATTTTTAATAAAGGAGAGAAATTTATCATGTATAAAGCAATACAAGTTAGCAAAGATACATGGTGGACAGGAGTTAATGACTGCGAAACGGACATGTTTGAATCACTTTGGCCCCTTCCTCAGGGAGTGGCTTATAACGCTTATGTAGTAACAGGTTCAACAGCAACCGCAGCAATAGATACCGTTAAAGGCCCTTATCTTGATGAATATTACAACAAGTTACTTCAGGCGTTAAACGGAAAAAATTTGAATTATTTAGTCATAAATCACATGGAACCTGACCACGCAGGCTTGATTTCACAAATGAAAAGCAGATGGCCTTCATTAAAATTTGTAGGCAACGCTAAAACAATGCCGCTCTTAAAAGGCTATCACGGAATTGAAGAAGATATTATTACCGTTAAAGACGGAGACACTTTAGATTTAGGCGGCCATGTCCTGAGGTTTTCGACAGTTCCTATGCTTCATTGGCCTGAAAGTATGGTTACCTTTGACACTTCAACGGGCGTTTTGTTCTCAAATGATTCATTCGGAGGCTTCGGAGTTCATGAAGGAGGATTGTTTGACGATGAAAAAGTAAAAGAACGCTGGGAAGATGAAATGCTTCGATATTACGCCTGCATTGTAGCGAAATATTCAAATGTCGTTCAAGCTGCTTTAAGAAAACTCGGCACTCTTGAAATCAAAAATATTTTCCCGTCTCACGGTACTTTATTCAGGAAAGACGTTAAGCAGGTTGTATCACTCTATGACAAATGGAGCAGATTTGAATCCGATAACGGATCTGTCGTTGTTTACGGTTCAATGTACGGAAATACAAGACGAATGGCTGAAGCAGTATGCTCGGGATTAAGTGCTTCAGATGTTAAGGATATAAGACTTTATGATGTATCACGAACTGATCCTTCGTATATTTTGAGGGATATTTGGAAGTTCAAGGCATTTGCACTTTTGAGCTGCACTTACAACACAATTTTATATCCGCCGATGGAAGCGTTGTGTTCAAAACTCTTAAACAGAATGCCCAAGAATAAATTTTTGGGAATTGCAGGAAGTTACAGTTGGAGCAAGGGAGCTTTGACAGCTTTGCAGGATTTCGCCGAAAAAATCAAACTCGAAAAAATCACTCCTGAAGTCGAAGTTTTCACATCTCCAAACTCTCAAGATCTTGAGAAATGTTTTGAACTCGGCAAAAATTTAGGCGGTGCTCTTGCATGAGTGAGTACGTTACAAGGCCAAAACGGAACAATGATTTATGGTTAAGCGAATACAGCTCCGAAAATCTGAAACTTTCAATGAGAATAAAAGAATTTCTTCACTCTGAAAAGACAGGTTATCAGGAATTATTAATAGCCGACACCTACGAATACGGCCGTGTTTTAATGCTTGACGGAGCTTATCAATTAACGGAACGTGATGAATTTTGTTACTCTGAAATGATGGCTCATGTTCCTTTATGCGCACATAAAAATCCTGAGAACGTCTTAATAATCGGAGGCGGAGACGGTGCGATAATGCGAGAGGTTTTGAAACACGACTGCGTTAAAAAATGCACGTTGATTGACATTGATAAACGAGTTAAAGAATGTTCGGAAAAATATTTGCCGTTTGCAGGTTCATCGTTTTCAAATTCTAGAGCGGATTTCAAGTGCATGGACGCTATGAAATATATTCGTGAAACTTCAGAACGTTATGACGTTGTAATAATCGACAGCACAGACCCTGTAGATTTTGCTGCGGGATTATTCAGAGCTGACTTTTATTCGGACGTTAAAAAAGTAATGAAACCTGAAGCAATGTTATCGGAATTAACAGAATCGCCGTTCACTGATAAAGATATTATGGTTCAGGCAATTAACGAGATGAAAAAAGTTTTCCCGATTGTGAAATTATATTGGGGAGTAGTGCCGACTTATCCGAGCGGATTTTGGACTTACGGATTGGCTTCGATGAAAAATGAGCCTTCAGTGCCTTTGAGAGATGTTAAAGACACGAGATATTACACGAATGAAATTCATAAAAATTCGTTTGTGTTACCGCCGTTTCTGAAGGAATTAATTAATTAACGGACTTAAAAATTTCGTCGAGATTCATAGGTTTACCGAAATAATAACCTTGTGCCTTGTCGAAGCCGATAGATTTCAGATATTCAAGTTGTTCTGAAGTCTCAACACCTTCGGCAAGGGCTTTTACCCCCATTAAACGAGCCATTGATAAATTAGAACTTAGAATATATTTTGCTTTTTCGGATTTATCAATATCAAAACCGTGTAAAAATTTCATGTCGAATTTAATCGTATCGAAACTGTAATCCTTCAAGACGTTCAACGATGAATAACCTGATCCGAAATCGTCCATCCAAACTTCATAACCCATAGCTCTAAATTTTTCGATACCTAAATTTAATACGGTCAAGTTCTCTTCATTGACGCTCTCAGTTATTTCTATTCTTAACATTTCTCGAGGAATATTATTTATCTCAACGGCGATTTCAATTTCGTGAAAAATATCGCACAATTCAAAATCCAATCTTGATAAATTTATTGAAACAGGTAAAAAAGGCAAACCTTTTTCTTTACGTTCATAAAAATCTCTGCAAACATTTTTTATAGCGTAAATATCGAGCCTGTGAATTTCTCTGTACTGTTCTAAAGTCGGAATAAATTCTCCCGGAGATATTAAACCGAGTTCAGGGTCATTCCAACGTGCAAGAGCTTCAGTTTCGCAAATTTTTCCGTCGGATAAATTAACGATAGGCTGATATAAAATTTTGATGTAATTATTATTAACGGCTGAATCTAAATTATCAAGAATATGTTGTTGAAGGGCTAATTCTTTGCTCATTGCGTCATGAAACATGCACGAACTTACGGAATGATTTTTTCGTATACTGTCGCAGGCGATTTTAGCTCTGTCGCAAGCTAACCTGACATCTTCATAATCTGAAGGAAAATAAATTCCTGCTCTCAATCTCAAAGTAACATTTTCGTGAAGGCTGTATAAATATTCCTGAACCGTATCAATTTTCAGTTCAGCGGCGCTCCAGTCAGTTAAAACAACAAAATTATCGTCCGAAAACCTCGCTGAATTATTTCGTGAAAAAATCGAACCTAAAATCATAGCGATTTCTTTGAGAAGTTCATCGCCCTTTTCAAATCCGAATCTGTTATTGAACATTTTGAAATTGTCGAGATTGAACCAGATAAGGGCGAGGCCTTTTTTTCCGTTTTGAAGAGTTCTGCGAGTGTGTTCCAGAAAAGAATTTCGGTCAAAAAGGCCCGTGAGAGAGTCAAAAATTTTTTCGTGATACATGTATCAATTTACGAACTCGAATAAATTTAATCCGACTTCCTCATTAAATTTGCGTTCAACAACACCTTCAGATACTTCGACAATCATTTCACAAGTTGCGCTAACAACAGCCCGTGTTAAATGGCCGCCAAAAACTTTGCCTTCTTTATCACCTGCACTCATGTGAATGTGAGAATAAAATTTCCCGTTCATTGTTGTAACAGTTCCCCATAAGCTGGTGATTTCGGCAGGGAATTTGAAGTTATTTCTGTGATATTTTTTCTCATTAACGTCAAACAATCCGACTTCAAAATCATCGACAGCTCCGAGTGCTTTAACTTCAGCCAGAGTAATTTTTTCTTTCTCACATAAAGTTTTAAGTTGGGACATAATTTCCTCGCCTTTGTCAATCCTGACAAAATATTTATTTCCAAAACGTCTGAACTGCATAATAAATTTTCCTTCTTTACTTAATAAGATTATAATTTTTAAGTTATAACTTGTTATTTTATAATATGTAAAAGATTTTTAATGCGGTCATTCTCCGAAAACATCCTCATAAGTAAAATATTCTCCAATACCACGAGAAACGTTATCGGCCTCATGTATTAATCCTTCAACTGCCGGACGAATTTTCGAGCGTCTTGCCTTAAATTCAGATAGAAGATTCTTCCCTTCATATCCTTCTTCTATAAGGTCAGCCAATGTGAACCTCCTTCGACTAAAGTCGAAGGCTTCGAAAGGATAAAAATCCTCCCCCAAGAAGTTTGGTTTTAAGTTTCCACCTGTTAAGGCACCCTTATTCTTGCAGGCGTGTCCACTTCGCCCCTACTGTATAGCCTCCTAAGAGACACAACATTACTTTTCCTGCCCGCATATGTTTTTCTAACTATAAAAGAATTATACTATAAAAAAAAAAACACACACAGGAGACAATCACAATGTTCAATCCCTTTATGCTAATGCCCTGCCTAATATGCCTTTACGGAATCTTGAGCATGATAATACCCCTCAAATTCTCATGGCCTGTAAAAATCCTTCTCGCACTCCTCATGATGTCCGGCCCGGCAAAAATGTTCCTTCTGAGAATGACACCTTCAGGCTTCAGGATTCTTGAGCTTCCCAGAAATTTGGCGTTGTTCTTGTCGGCAATGTTTAGCTTCATGGTTGCCGCCGCAATAATGCTCGTCATCAAGGATATAATTTTCATGATATGGAGGATATTTTCCCGCGCAAAATTCCCCGCACATTATGCCTCGCTAGCAGTCTTGATTCTCGCGGCCATGTCGACAATTTACGGCGTGTATCAGGGAACGAGAGTCCCGGATGTGAACACGCACGAGGTGAAAATTCCGGGCATGGGGAAAAATCTTGACGGGATGAGAGTCGCAATGCTGGTTGATATTCATGTTGGCTCAGTGAACAGGCGCGAATTTGTGCAGGAAGTTGTGAGCAAAACAAAGGCCCTAAGTCCCGACATAATACTAATCCCCGGTGATTTCGTTGACGGCCATGTGAAAGACAGACGCTATGACCTCGAACCCCTCGCAGATTTGAGCGCGAAATACGGAGTCTACGCTGTAACAGGCAACCACGAATATTATTATGACTTTCAAGGCTGGATTGCAACGATTGAGGAATTTGGCGTAAAGTGGCTGCGAAATGAACACGTCATAATCACGTCAGGAGATTCACGCTTTGTGCTTGCTGGAGTCGATGACCCTACCGGCGGGAATCACAACACGCCTCGCGCAATCGAGAACGCCCCCGCAAATGTGCCAGTGATATTGATGGATCATCAGCCGAGATTCGCCCGCGACAATGCCGAATTAGGAGTCGCCCTTCAAGTTTCAGGACACACACACGGCGGGCAAATGCCGATAATGTATTATATCGTGA
>CALBPU010000168.1 GCA_937899395.1 uncultured Fretibacterium sp. | reverse complement strand
ATTAACAGAACAGTCTTAACGAACCAGTAAAAAGCAACGGCGATTTTATCAATCCAGGGGAGGATCGAACGCCGCTGCTTTTTAGGTTTAGGACGTTTGCCTTTTGTCAGAGACATTCGCTTTCACCTCAATTCCCAGGGCGGCTCCCCATTGAATGATGAGCCCTGCTTCTCATCTGGGACTCCCTCATGGAATTGATTATACCAAATATAATTTGCTAGAATATTTGTAAATACTTTTATGAAAAGGAGAAATTTTTATGTTAATCGCAACTTTTAATGTTAATTCGGTTCGAGCACGCTTGCCTATTCTTGAAAAATGGCTCAATGATGTTAATCCTGATTTACTTTTTATGCAGGAAACTAAAACTCAAAATGAATTTTTCCCTGTTGAAACTTTTAATAATTCAGGTTACGAATGTTTTTATAACGGTGAAAAAAGTTATAACGGTGTCGCTGTTTTAGTGAAAAAAAATTTTAGTGATGTTAATGTTTCTTTCGGATTTAATGACGGCTCTGAACAAAATTTTGATACAAGAGTTTTAACACTTCAATATAAAAATTTGATAATCTTAAACACTTATGTTCCTCAAGGAAAAGATATTGAACATGCGGACTTTGAAATAAAGAAAAAATTTTTCGCCCGTGTAAAAAATATTGTTGAACGTGAAAATAATAATTTATTTTTATGGCTTGGTGATTTGAACGTAGCTCCGACTGAAATTGATGTTACTCACCCTGAAACTAAAAAATCTCATGTGTGTTTTTGCGACGAAATACGTGAAATTTTTAATGACACAAAAAAGAGCCTCATTGATATTTTGAGACTCTTTAACAAAAATTCAGGCGTTTATACATTCTTTGATTATAGAGTTAAAGATGCTGTTAAACGTAATATAGGCTGGCGAATTGATTTAATGCTCGCTTCCGAAAAACTTTCAAAATTAGCTTTGAGCTGTTCTCCTGATATAAGACCCAGAGAATGGGAAAGACCTTCGGATCATGTGCCTTTAATCGCAAAATTCATTTATAAAAGCCCGTAAAATTTTACTCTCCTCTCACATTCTTCTTTTCCTAAAAGTTCGGCAACTTCAAAAATTCCCGGACTTACTTTCATTCCTGTTAATGCAAATCTCAAAGGCATTGCGTAATCTTTCATCTTTGCGCCTTCACGTGAGCCTACAAAATCCCTCGCAATTTCTTCGAGCTTTTCAGCTTTCCATTCAGGACTTGCAAAAATAGCCGCAAAAAATTCCTTCAATTTTTCAGTGTCTAAATTTTCAGGTGTCCAACGTTTTTTAACAGGCTCAAATGATACAAAGTAATCCGCAAATTCCGCCATCTCTTTTGCAGTCTGTCCTCGTCCTCCCATTAACGTTAAAGCATCAGCGTAATATTTATCGTCATGTTCATCAACGGGCAAGCCAGCTTCAATCCAGAACGGTTTTATCATTGAAAGCCTCACCATAGGGTCAAGCCTCTTCAAATGTTCCTGATTAATATGATTAAGTTTGTCGAAATCAAAGACAGCTGCTTTTTTAGTAACTCTTGAAAGCTCAAAGAGTTTTGCAGCTTCAAGACGGTCAAAAATTTCTTTGTCATCTCCTGCCGACCAACCTAACAACGCTAAAAAGTTAAACATTGAGTCAGGCATATAACCCATATCACGATATTCATAAATGCTTGTTGCTCCATGACGCTTGCTTAATTTTTTCTTGTCCCTGCCTAAAATCATAGGAAGATGAGCAAATTCAGGAACTTCCCAGCCTAAAGCACGGTAAATTAAAATTTGCTTGGGAGTGTTTGAGATATGATCTTCTCCGCGTATTACATGAGAAATTTTCATCAAATAATCGTCAATAACAACAGCATAATTATATGTCGGCATTCCGTCAGATTTAATTATAACTATGTCCTTGAGTTTGTCGGAATCTTTTTCCTTGAGGCCGTCGCTCATTACGTCAATTTGTCCGTAAACAATATCTTTGAATGAAATATCCTGCCCGGGTTCAACTTTGAAAATTATTGCTTCTCCGTCTCTGTATGCTTTACCGTCTTTTACTAATTTTTCAGCGTAATCACGATAAATTTCAAGGCGTTCCGACTGTCTGTAAGGGCCATAATTTCCTCCGATGTCAGAGCCTTCGTCCCATTCAAGCCCTAACCATTTCATGCCGGACATAATTGTCTCTTCATATTCTTTTGTTGAACGGACTAAATCAGTGTCTTCGATTCGCAGGATAAATTTTCCTCCGCAATGTCTTGCCCATAACCAATTAAACAATGCCGTATGACCGCCGCCGATATGTAACGCTCCCGTAGGACTTGGGGCAAATCTTACTCGTACATCTTTCAAAATTTTTTTCCTCCTAATTAATTATCAATATGATTGCATGATAGCACACAAAGTAGAAAGGCTCCAAAAAATTACTGAAAAATTTTTCAAGGCTTGGAAAAAAAGAATCAAAATACAAAACTCTCAGTTCAAAATAACTCTATTATTATTAAAACACGTCTGTTTCATTTGAATAAACAGGAATATTGAACAACTTTTCAAAACCGAAATTTTTGTAGAAATTCAAGCCTGAAGGAGTCGCCTGTAACACAATTTTTTTGCCGATTGAAAGCTCGCAGATTTTTTTCATCATTGCTCTTGCTACTCCTTTACGGCGAAATTTCGGTAGCGTCGCAAAATAATATACTCCAGTCAAATTTTCACCGTGAGTAATTAAAAATGTCCCTACGTTTTGATTTTCATATTCGGCAATATACAGCGAAAAATTTTTTGTGTAATTGTTTAATGCCTCTATGAATGCAAAATATTTTTCGGGAATTTCATTGATTTCTCCGTTAAAACCCTGCCAAACTGTTTGTGCAAAAATTTTATGGTCATTACATCGTTTAATCAGGATTTTTTCATCATGGCCGTTATATGAATTTTTACCAGGTTCAAAACTCATCGCCGTTAAATCCCCTGCGTAAATAAGCCCTGCTCTTTCCAAAAATTTTTCTCCGTCATCATACAAAGGCCATACAAACGAAATTTTGTTATCCTGAAAAAACTTTATGACATCTTCAACAACTTCATAGCTGTTTATTTTCTCAGGATAAAATACCCAGCTCTCAAAATCACAGCCCGTTGAAACACAAAATCCCTTATTATTTTCAAGGATTAAATTTTTGCTCACAGGTAAATTCTTCAAGCAGGTAACAAAAAATTTCAGATTCTCCCACACAATATTCATCGCTAAAAAACCTCCGGTAAACCACAATTCAATATTAATTTCTTCATCGTTTGAATTAAAGCATTAATATTTTCGTTTTTAAGTTCTTCATCTGAAACAGAATTTTTCAACTCTGTTAATTTTGTTACAAGATCATTGTTTGAAAGTTTATCCGAATGCGATTGAAGCTCCAAAATTTTCGCACGAACATTTTCACGCTCCGATTTTAATTCCAAATCCTCACGAGTTAATTCTCGCAACCTGTTCTGCAAATCCCTTCGTTCATCGTTAGTAAGACATGCCGCTGCGTAATCGTCCTCGTTCCTGAAACCTAATGTCAATAATTTTTTACCAAAATTAATTTCATGTTTCTGCAAATTTTCACGCCCTGTTGCCATTTCCGTTTCAACTTCATGAAGTTGGGTTAAAATTTTATCGAGTTTAGCGGCAAATTCTTTTTTCTGCTCCCTGCGTTCATTCAGTTTAACTTTCAATTCTTCAACATTTTTATTCATTCTTGAAATTTCATCATCAGGATTTTTAGACGCAAAAAGAATAATTCTCTGCTGTTTTATAGAGTCTCTTTCAGCTTCAAATGCTCTGGCTTTGTTTGATAAATCGTCCTGTTTTGCCTTCAAAGAATCTCTATTTTTCTTCAAGGTCGTCATTTTTATATTAGCTGTTGATAGTTCGTGTTCAAGTTCCGTTGATCGTTTTGAATTTTCTTGCCAATCGTTCATACGTTTTTCAAGAGCTTTGATAATTTCTTCAGGGTTTTTATCGGGAATGCTTTTATAACCGAAAGGAGTAATTTGTGAAATTAATTCCCGCTTCAAACTATTAACTATTTCAACTTGAGTTTTATTTTCGTTTTCAGTTTGTTCTTCTTCAGTTTTAGAATTTTGAACATTAAATAAGGCCTCTTGATGATAACGGGTAACTTCGCTTCTGGTTTCACGAATTTTTTCGAGTTCATCATTAGCTGCTTTCATGTCCTTTTCAGCAGCTTCGGCACTATCGGCGGCATTACGTGCAAGCTGTAAAATATCTCGTGTTTTTTGCCGCTCCCTGTCGAGTTCCTCAAACGGTGAAATCCCTGCACCGAAGGTCAAACCCAATAATGAAACTTTTGACGATATATCAACTTTTCGAGCGTTAATTTTTTGCCTCAATTCATTTTCATCATGGCCGATAGAAGAAATTTCATCGTTAATTTTTCCTGCTCTTGTTTGTCGGGTAGTTAATTGATCTCTAAGTTCATCAAGAGCCTTTTGAGTTTCAAATAAACTTTTATGAACTTCTTCAGGGTTCGGAATGGCGGCTCCTGAAACATAAGGGTGAGTTATTGAACCGCATAAAGGACAAGGAACATTATCCTGTAAAAGTTCACGTATTGCATCAAGGTCTTGAATGCGTTGTAAGAGAGCAGACCTTTTTTCGAGTTTCTCAACTTGGGCTTGAAGCTCATTAATTTTTCCCGACTGTTCAACATCTCTGATATTTAACGTTCTGGTTTCCTGTTGAAGCCGTAATTTAATATCCTGTAAATTTTTGAGCTGATTTTCAAGAGCTTCAACCTCATGAAATTTTTTGTAAAGTTCTTCAATGTCCGCTAATTTTTTAGTGCTCTTATCGCAAATATCACGCCATTCGGGAATGCTTTTGCCCTTTAACGTACTCTCATAAAATGCTTTAGCTTTTACAAAATTTTTTTCGAGGATAGAAAATCTATTTATAACATCTGATAATAAAGCTGTTCTGTCATTTAATATACTTTGAGTTTTTTGTCTTTGTTCGATTGATTTAGCCCATGAATTTTTGAGAGCGATTCTTTTCTCCTCAGCTTTTTCATACATTCCGAAACATTTTCGGATACCTGCTAAACTCACCTGCAATTTTTCATCAATAGAATGAAGTTGTAAAAATTTCCTCACATCTTTCAACGACAATTCAATTTTTTCGAGAACCATTTGTTCGTTATCAGCACGAGCAGAGCATTCTTTATGTTGTCTGATTGCTTCTTCATGCTCTTTATGGACTTGAATAACTTTTTCTTGACTATCGGCTAATTGTTCATCAAGGCTCTTGACCTTCTGTATTAAATTCTGTAAATTACTTTGTTCGGCTAATCTGAGCCTGTATTCACCTTCAGCTAAATTCAAAGCCTCTTCAGAGTTATGAAGATTAGTTCTTGCGGTAGCCATTTCATCTCTTAAAGATGACTGACGAATTTTATTTTTTTCACGTAACACTCTTAAATCTTTAATAGCTTCGTAATCTTCACCAACTTCTAAAGTTTTGCCGCCTTTTTCGAGCTTGTTTTTCAACGGTACAAATAATGCCGATCGCCTCTCCCAGTCAGCCCTTTGAGCGTCGAGTTGCTTTAATAATTCCTGTTGTTTTATTTCCTCTGATTTATATTCGAGAATATGTTTTAATTTTCTTAGTTCATCAATAATTTCGTTAGTTTTCATTTATATGTTCCTCAAAAATAATTTTATCTTTAATGCTTTTAACATTCATATTTCCGCACCATTGAAACAAAAATTTTTCAGGTTTACGGATTAAATTAACAAGTTCGTTACAACGTCCTCGTGATAAAGTCCTCAAATTTAATTTTCTTCCGACCTCACGAATTACCAAAGAGATTTCATTGTCGTTAAATGTCCTCAAAATTTTTCGGTTGAGAGTTAAAGGTGATTGATTTTCAGCGGATTTGTTAAGGAGTTCAAGACTGATTAAATTTTCACGTTCCCTAACTTCCCTCATATCTTCGCCGAAATCAGCAAGATGTTCGATAGCGGAGGAGTTAATATTTTGTTCAATTTCGGGCAATAATTTCAGCCTTATGAAGTTCCTTGTATATTCTGTATCTGAATTAGTGCTGTCTTCACGCCACGCGATGCCCCTAACTCTTAAAATATCTCTCAAAAATTCCCGCCTCAATCCTAATAACGGCCTGTAAAATTTTACTCCTTTAATTTCGCTCCATTCAGTTATTCCTACGCTGCCTCTAATCCCGGTGCCTCTTAAAATATTGAACAAAACTGTTTCGGCCAAATCATCTTTGTTATGACCGAGAAAAATATTTTGTGAGTGAAAAAATTTTTGGTTAAGTTCAAGAATTGTTTCAAGCCTTAATCTTCTCGCAGCAGTTTCGATTGATTCACCTTTTAATTTTTCGAGAGGAACGTTAATTTTTTTGCTGATTAGTTCAACATTGAGACTTGCAGCAAGATTTTTGACGAAATTTTCATCACCGTCAGCTTCATCGCCCCTTATTCCGTGATTAATATGGACAGCTTTAACATGGCCGCCATAAAATTTGCTCAACAACCACATTAAAGCCACCGAATCACCGCCACCCGATACAGCAGCAACGGCAATTTTGTTTTCAGAGTTTAACCACCCTTGACGCTCTCCTGTTTCGATGAAGTATTTTTTCAGGACATAATCAGAGAATTTATAAGGAATTTTATTGTTTAACATCATAGAGCAGTCTGTAAATTCTGAGATTAGCCGATACTCTTTGAACATAGCCGTTAGTTTCCTCAAATTTCACGGCCTCAATCCAATGCGGAAGATCTGCTTGTTCACCGACAGCCTTTAACCATTTTCGAGCATTTCCCGAACCTGCGTTATAAGCTGCCATTACATATTCCTGACGAGAGAAATTTTTGCCGAGCCAGCCTAAATGAGATGTACCTAATTTAATGTTATCGCTTGCGTTATAGAGATCATATTTCGGAAGTCCTGCACGTCTTGATTCTTCTTTAGCTGTTGCCGGCATTAACTGCATTAACCCTGCTGCACCGACCCAGCTTTTTGCACTAACTTGGAACGCGCTTTCCTGTCTCATTATTGCCCAAACAAAATTGCTCTCAACTCCGTAAGTCTTTGAGGCAGAATCAACAAAATTTTTGTAAGGTCTCGGATATAACGCCTCTAAATCATTTCGATATAAAGTTGCGTTTGAGGTCATTAAATTTTCAAGCCTTCTTGCCTCCGAATAACTTTCCTCAAGCCCTAACCATTTTGACAACATCAAAGCCCTGTATAATTCCCTTGCGCTTGCTTTTGGCCTCGAAAGTTTCAAATAAGCGTTATTAATGAAGCCCCAGTTTTCAAGCTCTGAAGGTTTTAATGTTAAGTTAGGATTAGAGCCGTTTACGATTTTGGGATTAGGATTAACAATAAGTCCGTAAATTGTTAAAGGATATTTTCGTTGCAACAGTTCTAAAGTTTTTTGAGCTTCGTTATTTTGACCTGCGAGTTTCTGAGCATGAGCAAGCCAATATAAAATTCTCGAACGTTTATAAAATGTAACGCCCGGAGCGTCGGTTTGTCGAAATAATTTCACGGCTTCAGCAGCGTTACCTGCGTCTAAATTTCTCCAAGCTCTTGCCCATAAAACGTTAAAAGAAAAATTTGTGCTTGGAAATGACTTCAATATTTGAGCCTCTAAAATATCTCTTCGTTGAGGATTGCTTTTTCCTATTAAATTAACCAGCGATTGTAAAGCTCTTGCCTGAACATTTCCGCGTCTTTCTCTTGCAATTCTTTCGAGGACATTGACGCATTTATCGTGCATTCCTTTATCTTTTGCTAAGTTGGCAATTCTTGTTACGGTTGAAGATGAATAAGAGTTTCCGCTTAAAACGAGATTGCCCCATAAATTCAAAGCAGCATCATTATTTTTCAGCCTTGAATTTGCCCAAGCCTTATAATAAATCGCCTTTCTTCCTGTAGCGTTGTTGAGGTAATTAAGGGCTTTGCTGTTGTCGCCGATTGTATGATAGTGAACTCCTAAAGCGACCTTTGCATTGTTCCCTAAATTTTTTGTACGTGCTAAAACTGCGGCGGCTTCTTTGTCAGCAGCGTTAAGTTCGAGCAGGCTCAAAGCATTTTCAACGAGCTTATTATTATTCGGCTGTGAAATTAATCTCGTTAGCGTGTAAATTTTTCTTTCATCTGTACCGGCATTCGATAACATTTTGTTGAGTGAGTTCAAAGTGTTTTTGGAATCGTTTACCGAATTATATAAACGATATTGAGCAAACGCTACATAATATTTCAAATCCGACGGTGCGTTTTTGTACAAATTTTCAGAGAGAGCTAAAGCCTTTTGAGTTTGTTTAAGATTTTCATATCCTAACAATAACGTCATGTCCGCATAAGGCTTAATTGATTGAGGAAAATTTTTAGCGTTAGGTTCAAGAATGTTGACGGCCTGCTGCCATTTATTTTGAAATCTGTAAGCATTAGCCATTAAAGAATGATCTGTGAGAGTTTTTTTCTTGAGTGAATTATATTGAAGCTCCATTTCCGGCCATGCCCTTCGCCAAAATAAATCCCTTAAATCTTGAGCCGCATAAGATGTTGAGGCTGTAAAAATCATAAATACAAAAATTAAAGCATAAAATTTTTTTCGCATTGAAAATTTCATAACTCCTTAAAAAATTTTAAGCTATTATATAATAATCACACAAAAATATTTGACATAAACGGCTTTGATTTGCTAATATTACCAAGCTGTATAAAAATCAGCAAATTTGTTTTGATAAATTTTTGAGAAGGGAGGAAGTGCAAAAACATATTAAAAGTGTTTTTTGCATTGCTAGGTGCCAACAATTAATCAGCTTGTCCGATTTGGACGTGAAGAGAAAAAATCTAAAAGTAATTCTCCGGCATTGCAGGGGAACCCGGCACGTAGAGGTGTATGTACAAGAGTTTATACGATAACACCCAAGAAGCCGAACTCAGCATTAAGAAAGGTTGCACGTGTCAGATTAACAAACGGTATCGAAGTTACTTCATATATTCCCGGGATTGGCCACAATCTTCAGGAACACTCAGTAGTATTAGTACGAGGAGGACGTGTGAAGGACTTGCCCGGTGTTCGTTATCATATTATAAGAGGAACGCTTGACTGCGGAGGAGTAGAGAACCGCAAGAGAAGCCGCTCAAAATATGGTGCACGTAAACCGAAAGCAAATTAGCAGGAGGATTATAAATTATGCCAAGAAAAGGTCATATTAAGAAACGCCCCCCGCTTCCGGATATAAAATTTAACAATCCGGCCGCATCAAGATTTATAAGTGCGTTGATGATGGGCGGGAAACGCAGTTTAGCCGAAAAAATTTTTTACGGTGCCCTTGAAGGAGCTGCGGAAAAATTAAATGTTGAGCCTTTTGAAGTTTTTGAGAAGGCAATGGCTAATGTAACTCCTAATATTGAAGTAAGACCCAGAAGAGTCGGTGGAGCTACTTATCAGGTTCCTGTTGAAGTTACACCCGAAAGAGGCGTTCAGCTTTCAATAAGATGGATAGTTTCATTTGCCAGAGGTAAAAAAGGAATGCCAATGAGAGAAAGATTAATGCGTGAGTTAATGGACGCTTACAAGAACGAAGGAGCTTCAATTAAACGCCGTGATGATACTCACAGAATGGCCGAAGCTAACAGGGCATTTGCGCATTATCGTTGGTAATCAAATTTAATATTCAGGCAGGTTAAAATTTATTGGATATTAGCAGAGTAAGGAATATAGGAATAGCAGCTCATATTGACGCAGGAAAAACTACCACGAGCGAACGAATCTTATATTACACAGGAAGCAATTATAAAGTCGGCGAAGTTCATGAAGGCACAGCCACAATGGACTGGATGGAACAAGAGCGTGAAAGAGGAATTACAATTACCTCAGCCGCTACTACATGTGCGTGGAAGGAGCATACTATCAATTTGATTGATACGCCAGGCCACGTGGATTTTACGGTTGAAGTTGAACGCTCAATGCGAGTTCTTGACGGAGCTGTCGCAGTGTTCTGTGCTGTCGGAGGTGTCGAGCCTCAGTCCGAAACTGTTTGGAGGCAGGCTGATAAATATCATGTACCTAGAATCGCATTCGTTAATAAAATGGATCGGATCGGTGCAGATTTTGAAGCGGTTGTTAAGGCAATGCGTGAAAGACTTGGAGCAAACGCAATACCTTTGCAGCTTCCGATTGGAGCAGAGGACGATTTCGCCGGAGTAGTAGATTTAATTGAGCAGAAAGCTTATTATTTTTCGGGCGTATTAGGTCAGGCACCTGCTGAAGGTGTAATACCTGCCGAGCTTGCAATGTCAGCGAAACAGGGACGCGATAATATTATTGAAGCTCTTTCGGATTTCAGCGACGATATTATGACGTTGTACCTTGAGGGAAAATTCGTAAGCCCTGAATTAATTCGCAGAACTTTGCGTGAGGCAGTTATAAATTTGAAGGCCGTACCTGTTTTATGCGGTTCAGCTTTCAAGAACAAATGTGTTGAGCCTTTGCTTGATGCAGTTGTTGAATATTTACCAAGCCCGATTGATTTACCGCCTATTAAAGGAGTTTCACCGAGAGATCCTGATGAAATTCTTGAGAGGCACAGCGATCCTGAAGAACCTTTTACGGCATTGGCATTTAAGATAGCTGTTGATCCGTTCTTAGGCAAGTTATTTTTCCTGAGGGTTTATTCAGGTAAACTGGAGAAAGGCGGTTCGCTGTATAATCCTACATCGGGACAGCGTGAAAGAATTGGCCGAATTATGAGAATGCACTCAAACAAACGTGAGGACATTGACTCAATGGAGGCCGGAATGATTGTCGCAGTACCTTCGTTGAAGAATACGAAAACAGGAGATACTCTTTGCGATGAAAACAATCAGATCGTGCTTGAGAGCCTCGAATTTCCTGAACCTGTTATCTCTCTTGCCGTCGAACCTGCAACACAGCAGGACAAAGTGAAACTTGCGAAAGGTCTTAACGCTCTTGCAGATGAAGACCCGACATTCAAAGTTCACAATGACGAGGAGAGCGGACAGACAGTTATATCAGGAATGGGAGAATTACATCTCGAAATCATCGTTGACAGATTGAAACGTGAGTTCGGCGTTGATGTAAAGGTAGGCAATCCTCAGGTATCGTATCGTGAAGCAATTCGCAAGCCCGCAAGAGCTGAAGGAAAATATATCCGTCAGTCAGGCGGAAGAGGTCAATACGGTCATGTTGTATTCGAGATTGAGCCTTTGGAAGACGGCAAATATGAATTTGAGGATAAAATTGTCGGAGGAGTTATTCCTAAGGAATTTATCACAGCAGTTGAAAAAGGACTTGAGGAAGCTGTACAATCTGGAGTGTTAGGCGGTTATCCTGTAATCGGAGTGAAAATTTCGCTTGTTGATGGTTCGTATCATGAAGTTGACAGTTCCGAAATGGCATTCAAAATCGCTGCTTCAATGGGTTTCAAAGAGGCCATGAAAAAAGCTGACCCTGTTTTAATGGAGCCTGTAATGTCAGTGGAAGTTGTAACGCCTGAGGAATATGTCGGAGATGTCATAGGCGATTTGTCATCAAGACGAGGCCGAATCGACGGAATGGATTTAAGAGCAAATGCCAGAATAATAAAAGCCTTTGTTCCTTTAGTCGGAATGTTCGGTTATGCAACGGACTTGAGAAGCAAAACATCAGGTAGAGCGAATTATTCGATGCAGTTTGATCACTATGAAGTAACACCTGCTGAAGTTAGTGAAAAAATTTTGCAGGGAAGAATTTAATTAATTAATTTAGTAAAGGAGTTTTTGAATAATGGCAAAAGAGAAATTTGAGCGTAACAAGCCTCATTTGAACATCGGTACAATCGGACACATTGACCACGGTAAAACAACACTTACAGCGGCTATTACAAAGTGTTTAGCTACTGAAAGTTTTGCAGAGTACACAGCGTACGATATGATCGATAAGGCACCTGAAGAAAGAGAACGCGGAATTACAATTAACATTGCTCACGTTGAATATCAGACAACAAAGAGACACTATGCACATATCGACTGCCCCGGCCACGCCGACTATATCAAGAACATGATTACAGGTGCTGCACAGATGGACGGTACAATTCTTGTTGTAAGTGCTGCTGATGGCCCTATGCCTCAAACTCGTGAACACGTCTTATTAGCTCGTCAGGTCAACGTTCCTGCAATCGTTGTTTTCATGAACAAGACTGACCAGGTTGATGACCCTGAATTATTAGACCTTGTAGAAATGGAAGTTCGTGAGCTTCTCAATAAATACGACTTCCCCGGCGATGATACACCGATTATCAGAGGTTCAGCTCTTGAAGTTCTTGAAAAAGGCACAGGCAAGAGAGACGACCCGATTTGCAAATGTATTTATGACCTTATGGACGCTTGCGACAATTTCATTCCTGATCCTGTACGTGAAATTGATAAGCCGTTCCTTATGCCGGTTGAAGACGTTTTCACAATTTCAGGACGTGGAACAGTTGTAACAGGACGTGTTGAGCGTGGAGTTATTAACGCAGGCGAGCCTGTTGAGATCATCGGAATGGTCAGAGACACTCAGAAGACAGTTGCTACATCTCTTGAAATGTTCAGGAAGATTCTTGATAATGCAGAAGCAGGAGACAACGTAGGCGTACTTCTCAGAGGTATCGATAAAACAGATGTTCAGCGTGGACAAGTTCTTGCTAAACCCGGTACAGTTACTCCTCATACGAAGTTCAAGAGCGAAGTTTACGTCTTAAAGAAAGAGGAAGGCGGACGTCATACACCGTTCTTTGCAGGTTATAAGCCTCAGTTCTACTTCAGAACAACAGACGTTACCGGAAATATTAAACTTCCTGAAGGCGTTGAAATGGTTATGCCTGGTGATAACGCAACATTTGAAGTTGAGTTAATCGTGCCGATAGCTATGGAAGAAGGTTTACGCTTTGCAGTTCGTGAAGGCGGTCATACAGTCGGAGCGGGTGTTGTTACCCAGATTATAGAGTAATTATCATGGCACGAAAAATCCGCATAAGATTAAAATCTTTTGATCACAGAGTGCTTGATATTTCAGCCGCTCAAATAGCCGAAACAGCACAATCTACAGGCGCAAGGGTTTCAGGTCCTATTCCGCTTCCGACTGAAGTAGGGAGAATTACAATTCTGAAATCGCCTCATAAAGACAAAGACGCTAGAGAGCAGTTTGAGATGCGCACTCACAAAAGATTGATCGACATCATCGAACCGACACAGAAAACAATGGACGCACTTATGCAATTAAACCTTGCTTCAGGTGTGGACATTCAGATAAAATTTTAGAAAATCATCGCTTTTAATTATGAGAGCGTAGATTGAAATAAATAAATATTAAGGAGAAATTTTAGTTATGTCATTAGGGATTCTGGGGAAAAAACTCGGAATGACACAGATTTATGACTCTGAAGGGCAGGCCGTAGCTGTTACGGTTGTCCTTGCTGGGCCGTGTTCTGTAGTTGCTCTGAGAACCCCTGAACAGAACGGCTATTCTGCTGTTCTTCTCGGCTTCGGAGCTGTTAAGGCTCATAAGCTGTCCAAACCTCAAAAAGTTATGTTTGAGAAACTAAAGCTCGAACCTAAAAAAACACTTCGGGAATTTAGACTTGAAGATGTGAAAGGCTATGAAGTTGGGCAGGAGTTAAAGGCAGATTTGTTTGAAGCCGGAGAAAAAATTGATGTCAAAGGCATTTCCAAAGGTAAGGGCTTCGCAGGAGTTATGAAGCGTCATCATTTTGGAGGTCAGCAATTCAGCCACGGTACTTCTGTTGAACACAGACACGGAGGTTCAAGCGGTGCTATATCATATCCCGGACGAGTATTTCCCGGAAAGAGAATGCCCGGACACATGGGAAGCGATAAAGTTACCGTCAAGAATTTAACCGTTATGGCCGTTGATGTTGAGAACAATTTAATTCTGGTAAAAGGCGCAGTACCCGGCTCGAAAAACAGCCTGCTTGCCCTCTACAAGAAAGCATAAGGAGGGAAAAAAACACTATGCCTTTTGTAAAAGTTTACGAATTTGACGGCTCAAGAGCAGGTGAAATGGAAGTTTCCGCTAATGTCTTCGATGTTCCTGTACATATGCCGGCAATTCATCAGGTTGTAGTTGCTCATCTTGCTAATTGCAGACAGGGCACTCACAGCACAAAAACTCGCGGCGATGTTTCAGGCGGCGGAAAAAAGCCTTGGAGACAGAAACATACAGGCAGAGCACGTCAGGGAAGCACCCGTTCTCCGATTTGGGTACACGGCGGAGTAGCTCACGGGCCTCACCCCAGAGATTACTCTCAGAAGGTGAACAAAAAGGTTCGTCAGCTTGCGTTAAAGAGCGTCCTTTCTGATAAAGTGCGTGAAGATTTAATGTCAGTTGTTAAAGGTTTTGACGCAATCGAAAAGCCTTCAACGAAAGCAATCAAGAATTTATTTACAGCTCTCGGAGTTGGCAAAACGCTTGTTATTTATCACAACAACGCATTAAACGTTACTCGTTCAGTTAGAAATTTACCTGGCGCAAAATGTATCAATGTTGCAAGCATTAACGTTTACGACATTCTCAACGCTAAAAACTTAATCGTAACTCCCGAAGTCGTTGCGAAAATTGAGGAGGTTTATTCAAAATGAATTTAACTGCTCACGATATTATTATTCGCCCGATTATTACGGAGAAATCAAGCTCATTAATGGCTCTTAACAAATATACGTTTGAAGTCCATAAGACAGCAAATAAGATTCAAATTCGTAATGCAGTCGAGGAAGTTTTCAACGTTAAAGTAGCCGATGTAAATACGATGAACGTTAAGGGCAAAATGCGCCGTCGTGGAATAACAAAGGGATATACACGCTCATGGAAAAAAGCGATAGTAACCCTCAAACCGGATCAGCATATCGAGTTCTTCGAGGGTGCTTCGATTTAATTAGGAGAAACACGAACATGTCAATTAAACAGTTTAAGCCGTATACCCCTGCACGCAGGCACATGAGCATTCAGGGACGTGAAGATATTACGGCAGATAAACCGGAACGTTCGCTTGTTGTTCATCTTCGCAAAAACGGAGGCAGAAATAATACAGGCCGTATTACAATGCGTCATATCGGAGGAGGACACAGGAGAGCTTACCGAATTATAGATTTTAAGCGTGATAAATTAGGTATTCCCGGAAAAGTTGCGACCGTTGAATACGATCCTAACCGCAACGCCAGAATCGCTTTAATTAATTATGTTGACGGTGAAAAACGTTATATCATTCTTCCGAAGGGTCTTAACGTAGGCGATACGATTTATTCGGGAGAAGAGAGCGATATAACTCCGGGCAATGCTTTGAAGCTCAAAGATATTCCCGTAGGTACGATTATTCACAACCTTGAACTTTCACCGGGTTGCGGCGCAAAATTAGTTCGTTCAGCAGGCACATCGGCTCAGTTGATGTCGAAAGAGGGCAAGTATGCTTATATCAGAATGCCCAGCGGCGAATTAAGATTGATTTTGCTTGAATGTATGGCAACAATCGGACAAGTTGGCAATGAGGACTACGATAACATTTCGTGGGGCAAAGCCGGAAAAACCCGTTGGAAAGGCCGCAGACCGTCAGTTAGAGGTATGGTAATGAACCCTGTAGATCACCCTATGGGCGGTGGAGAAGGAAAATCAAAATCCAACAAACACCCCGTCTCACCTTGGGGAACTCCTGCAAAGGGTTACAAGACACGCAAGCGCAAGCCTTCAGACAGGCTTATTATCCGCAGGCGTTATGAAAAGTAAAAGGAGCTGAAGAATAAATGCGCTCATCAAAGAAAGGGCCTTTTGTTGAACAGAGGCTCCTCGACAGAATCGAAAATATGAACGTCTCAGGCAACAAAAAAGTTATTAAAACTTGGTCAAGACGTTCAACCGTAGTTCCGCAAATGATCGGACACACAATCGCTGTTCATAACGGACGTATGCACCTTCCCGTTTATATC
>CALBPU010000167.1 GCA_937899395.1 uncultured Fretibacterium sp. | reverse complement strand
TTGCTAAAGCAACAACAAAAACAACTCAAACTGAAAAGACATTTGATTACAACAAAGATGTAAATCATTTACAGGGCGAAAATTTTGTTATCCCTGACGCAAAAAATGATTTTGTTAATGGCAAAAAATCTTTCATTAATCTAAAAGTTTCAAGTGAAGATATTTTATGGCAAGGTGAAGGCAAAGACGAGGATTTAATTGAAGTTCGAGCAAATGAAGAATTAAATTTTATCGTTGAGAATGCTCCTTCAGATTTGCGAGTCGTCATTAATGATAATACTGTTGAAGAAATTGAAATTTCTGATGAAGGTAGTTTTATTCTTCCGTCTGAATTTGTTAGTGATGACTTCAAAGTAAGAGCTGAAAATGATGAACTGGAAACTAATGAACTTTTCATTTCTGTGAAAGAATGATCACCAGTAATTTAATATTAAAAATTTTATTGGAAAGGAGAGATGTTTCTTTAGAATACGAAACATTTAGTAGAAATTTTTGATAAGACTATTAAAGCTCAAGGACGTATAATAACAACATAAGCTAACGAAAAAATAGAACAATTAATGAAAGACGAACAAAAGAATAGGAACGAATTATAAATATGAAGAGAGCTTCATAAAAGGAGGATAGCCAACATCGCTAACGAACTCAGAACGTTATATATACAATTATGATGTCGTTTAACGATGAAGGCTCTTGTTTTTATTGGTTAGGCTAAATTAGCAACAGCAGCACGAAGTTTTTCAAGCTGTTCCGTTAACGCCGCAACTTTTTCTCTCAAAATAGCATTCTCAATTTCTAAATTATCGTTAGTTTTCTCAGTTTTCTCAGTGCCAAGTGGTTTATTACTAGTTTCAGTAACCTGGTTTACTTTTGAAACTCTGCCGCGCTTTGAATGCTTAATATTCAGTTGAATATCCGGATTTTGTGCTAGCGCTTTTCTTTCCCACTGCATAAGAACCCACCTGCTTATACCTGCTTCACGGGCTGCCTTTGATAAACCAATTTCAGCAGCTCTTTGTAAAATTTTTATTTTTTCCTCAGCCGTAAAATCTCTACTCCTTTTATTTCCTGTTGGCAAAGGCTTCTTAGTTGGTGCTGATTTTTCTTCTACTTGAACTTTAATTTTCTTAGCTTCTGTGTCAACTTTTTGGGTTGCTTCTTTTTTTGCTTGTTTTCGTATTGCTGAAACAGTTTGCCAAGTTGTCCCGAACTCTTTTGCAACTCTCGAAAATTCTATTCTCTCTGCCCTAGCTAAAATAGCTGCTTTTTCTTCAGGGGTGAAATCCTTTGCGCTTTTCTTTTTTCCTTTTGTTTCAACGGGATCAGCCGCATTATTTTCAACTTTCTGTTTTTCAACGAAATTTGACATAATTCTAACTTCCTTCCTGCATATTTTAATATTAATTATATTTTAACACGTTTGTCATATTTTACAAAAAATTATAATAATTATGATATACTTTGTAAAAATCTTCAGTCCTATCCGAGTGATTTTAAGCTACTATTAGAAGTCAATGACATAATATGTACCTCTATATGTTTATCTCATACTAACCGAGACGGTTATGTACAGGCACTAACAATCTGTTTTGACTATATTAAACGAGTTGGTCAGAGAGAATATATTGTTGGCTATATTGACCGAAAATTCGGCGCAAGCCCCTGACTTTAGTCATGTGGATAAGCCGCTTCTGCTATAATCTATAAAAATTTGTGAAGGGAGGTTATGAAAAGTGAAAACTTATTATTTCAAATTATATGCTTCAAAAAAGAATCAAATTTTGAAAAATAAGATTAACATCGCAGGAATTATTTATAATCATTGCGTGGCGTTGCATATATGTTGTTGGAGATGCAGGATTATTGGTGGATATAGATGATTATAAGTCGCTTGCTGATTCGATTATAAGATTAGATGATAAGGAACTTAGAAGCCAGGTTATAGAAAAAGGACGAGAAAGAGTTAAGATGTTCGATGCGCAGATGACTGCGGATAAGCATGCAGAGCTGTTTAGATAGGGCGTGGAACTGATGAAGGATGTAGCCATACTTACCAAGTTTTATAAAAATTACAATTATGGCGGTATGCTACAGTGGTATGCTCTCCAGCGGGTAATATCCAAGCTCGGATATACAGCTGATCTTATCTCATATGATGTAACAAAGAATGCCAATTCTGTATATCCAAACATTATTGTTCAAGCAATAAAGAGCTGACACTTGAAGAATGCAAACAGATACAACTCAGAATAGTCCGATATATTGACTTAATTTGCAGGGAACATGGTATTAAGTATTCACTTGGGTTTGGAACGCTTATAGGTGCGATTAGACACAAAGGCTTTATTCCCTGGGATGACGATATCGATCTAATCATGAAGAGAGAGTACTTTGATCGATTTAGAAAATTCATGGATGAGCATCCTTCAACTGATTATCATAAATTGGATTGTGATAATACTTTTTTCAATATCATTAAGGTTTGTGATTCCCACACAAAAATACAAGAAAAGAGAAGCATCAGAATTCCTGATTATGGTGTATGGGTAGATATATTTCCTTTTGATGAACTTGCGCCACCTAAAGCCTCTCCCATGTTACAAAAAATTTTTCGCCATTTACGATTATATTCATTGCTCCATGTTCAGATGATACTGAATTTATCGCTTCTGATACATGAGAACGTAATTCATTCAGTTTCACTGCTTCAATTTTGGAAATCTCAATGCCCTGCTCTTGTGTTATTTGAGAAAATTTTACAGATGTACCAGGAGGTAATTGGCTAAGTCTCGCTACATCAAGAGCATGAACAACGCCGATTTTTACATAGCCTCCTGTCGTCTGACGATCCGCCATCATTACTATAGGTAATCCCTGTCCGGGTATTTGTACCGCTCCCATCGGTATTGCGTCCGAAACTATATCTGCTCCCTTAATATGCTCAATAATTTCCCCGCCTTCCATTCTACAGCCCATTCTGTCTGATGAAGAAGAGATTTTATATTCAGTATCGAAAAATGTTTTTATTCCTTCAGGTTTGATATAGTCATCTTGAGGGCCTAAAACAGTTCTTAATGGTGAAAAAGAATAATCAGGCAATAAATTTTCAGGGCAATTTATTCCTGTTTTATAAAATCCTTGTTGACCTGTTACAAGTTCATCACCTTTTGCAAGTTTACGGCCTTCAAGTCCTCCGATTTTAGCTTTCATGTATGTGCTTCGGCTTCCCATTACTAAAGGAACATCAATTCCTCCGCTAACACATAAGTATGTCCTGAAACCTTTTCCGCAAAATCCTCCGAACGTTAAAATATCTCCGTTTTTTACAGGCAATACTGTCCAATTATTTACGGGGTTGTTATTGATTTTTGGTTGTAAATTTCCTCCCGTGATCGTTATTGCTCCTTCACCGTCTTTGAATTGCACCGTCGCACCCATCAATGTCATCTCAAGAGCCGCTGCTCCGTCAGGATTTCCCAACAAAATATTTCCCCTTATTAATGCAGGAGCGTCCATTGCTCCACTAACGGGCATTCCTATTGCCTGATAACCCCATCGCCCTAAATCTTGAACTGTCGTTAATGCTCCGGGAGCTTGAATGATTAGTTTCATTTGTTATATCCCCTTTTGCCTGTATTCAATTTTATATTCGCCTGTTTTTGCCTGAGCTTCAATTTCTTTGTAACGCTCCATATTAACAGGGTAAAAACATACCCACATTCCTGCTTGAATTGCTACTGCGGGTTCACGGTCAGGATCATAAAGTTCATAAGGCACTCGGCCTATTATCCTCCAACCTCCCGGACTTGCTATTGAATAGGCTCCTGCTTGCGCTCCTCCGATTGCTACACTGTTTGCAGGTATTAATTCACGGGGACTTTTAAGGCGGGGTGTTTCCAACGAAGAATCCATGCCTCCTAAATATGGAAATCCCGGTGTAAATCCGTTCATGAAACAATATAATTTTGATTCACAATAACGCTTTATCACTTCATCTTCAGAAAGTTTAGTATGTTCAGCAACATCTGAAAGGTCAGGCCCATATTCTCCTCCGAAAAATACAGGCACATGAACCTCTGTCGAACCTACATCTTCAACACTCGATGATATTGTTGCAAGCTCGTTTTCAAGACGTTGTTTAAGGGCTTTGAGGTCTACGGTTAAAGGATCAAAATAAATTGACAAAGAACGGTATGTAGGCACCAGCTCTTTTAATCCGTCAAAAGGTTTTTCGGTCAAAATATGCTTTAATGCCTGTACATAACCGTTGATTTTCATGTCAATCTTTTCACCGAAGTCAACAAAAATACATGTTTCACCTGCAGGAAGTATTTTAGCGTTTACCTCGATTTTTTCAGCCATTTTTCATTCCTCACTGGAAAATCTTCATAATATTCGGGACTGCCTGAATTCCCATCCACAACGTGAACGCTACTACAGCCCAACCTGTTAATGTCAATAAAATCGGGTGATGATATTCTTCACCTACTACGCTCTTCTTATATGCTCCGAGCAAAATACTTCCCAATGCAAGAGGCAATATTAAACCGTTCACTGAACCAGCAGCTATTAATAGTGCTACAGGATTTGCAACGAAAATATTTATCGCTGTCGAAGCACATATAAAAGCAATCATTACCCATCTATAATAACGGTCAATTCCTCCGAATAATGAACGCAAGAATGATACTGAAGTATATGAAGCTCCGATTACTGACGTTACACCTGCTGCCCATAAAATCACTCCGAACATTCTGTAACCTAATTCACCTGCACCACGTCTGAAAGCATCTGCAGCAGGATTAGCCTTATCAAGAACTACAGCAGCCTGATCCGCTGTTACATATACAACTCCCAATACTGCCAAGAACAATAATATTCTCATTACGGAAGTAACAACGATTCCGTTTAACGCACCTTTCGTAGCATCGCCAGAATCACGAACGCCCGCATCAATTAAACGGTGTGCACCTGAAAATGAAATATAACCTCCGACTGTTCCGCCGATAAGAGTTAAAATTATTGTCCAGTTAATTGTTGAAGGCATAACAGCTTCTTTTGCTGCTAAATCTAAAGGTGGTGTTGACTGTACAGCAACGTAAAGCATCAATGCTATCATTAAAATTCCGAGTAACTGCGTGAAATAATCCATTGCTTTACCTAAATCTTTATTCAGGAAAATGAAAATCGCAATCGCAGCACTTATTGCAGCACCGTATGAATTTGGAATGCCTATTACGGTATTGAGACCTAACGCAGCTCCTCCGACGTTACCGATATTGAAGGCTAATCCTCCGAGAGCTACTGCGAACGCAAGAAAATATCCGAGACCTGGAATAACTTTGTTAGCTACGTCCTGAGCACGAAGTCCGGAAACACAAATTATTCTCCAAATGTTTAACTGCACGATAGCCGTAACAATAATCGTAACTACAATAGCAAATGCTGCCGAAGCAATTAACTGTTGTGTAAAAACGGTTGTCTGTGTCAAAAAGCCGGGGCCTATTGCCGATGTAGCCATTAAGAAAGCTGCTCCGAGTATTACTTGTAAAGTACCTTTCTTATTCATAATTAAATCCTCCTAAAAATTTTTTTATGGTGTGATATTATAATATAAAATTCAAAAATTATAAAAATTTCGTCAGTTTTAATTTAAGGAGGCGTAAAATTTTCAAATGGCTTATAAAGTTGACTTAAACGGAGATTTAGGAGAGAGCTTCGGAGCATGGAAAATGGGACAGGACACTGACGTTTTAACATTTGTTTCATCGGCGAATGTGGCTTGCGGTTTTCATGCAGGAGATCCTCTCGTAATGCAAAAAACAGTTAGAGAAGCAATTAAAGCAGGGGTTGCTATAGGCGCTCATACTGCTTATCCTGACTTAAAAGGCTTCGGAAGACGTAACATGATATGTTCTCCTGATGAACTTTATACTGATACTCTTTATCAAATAGGAGCGTTAAGAGCATTTTGTGAAGCAGCAGGGACAAAATTACAGCACGTTAAACCTCACGGAGCAATGTATAACAGTGCCGCTAAAAAAATTGAAGAGGCAATGGCGTTGGCTCAAGCAGTTAAAGACGCAGGAGGAAATCTTATATTAATGGGTCTTGCAGGCTCGAAATTCGATGAGGCTGCCGAAAAACTCGGGCTTCCTTACGCTGCTGAAGCATTTGCCGACAGAGGTTACATGAATGACGGTACACTTGTTCCGCGAAAAATGGAAGGAGCATTTGTTCATGATGTTGAAGTTGCGGCACAGCGTGTTATAAGAATGATTAAAGAGGGTGTTGTCGAAGCGATTGACGGTTCGATTGTTCCTCTTAAACCTCAATCAATTTGCCTTCACGGTGATTCGCCTTCCGCAGTACAAATGGCTCAAACACTTCGTAAACGTTTAATCGAAGCAGGAATCGAAATTGAACCTTTAAGCAAAATAATATAGGAGGATTTTATAATGTCAAAGCCCAGCGATTACGCAAAATATAGCCCTCAAGAAGTTCGCAAAATGATTCGTGCCGGAGAATGGGATCGTCCTACTTCTGGAATGTGTGAAGGATTTGTTCAAGCGAATTTGGTTGTGTTATCAAAAGACCTTGCGTACGATTTTCTTGTATTTGCTCAAAGAAATCCTAAACCGTGCCCGATTTTAGACGTTACTGAACCCGGAAAAACCGAACCGAAATTAATAGCACCGGGAGCCGATATTGCGAAAGATATTCCGAGATATAGAATCTGGAAAAACGGAGAACTTGCTGACGAGGTTACAGATGTAACAAAATATTGGCGAGATGATTTAGTTGGATTTTTAACAGGTTGTTCATTTTCATTTGAAGGAGCGTTAATTCAGTCAAATATCAGCGTGAGACATATTGATTGCGGCTGTAACGTTCCTATGTATATAACAAATATTCAGTGTGAACCGGCAGGAAGATTAAAAGGGCCTATGGTAGTTTCAATGCGTCCGATACCTGCATCATTAGTTCCTAAGGCTGTGTTATGCACGGGACGTTTTCCCGCTGTACACGGTGCACCTGTTCATATAGGAGACCCTGAAGCAATAGGGATCAAAAATATTAACAAACCTGATTTCGGAGATTCTGTTGAAATTAAGGAAGGCGAGTTGCCTGTATTCTGGGCTTGCGGAGTAACACCTCAGGCTGTAATCATGGCCGCAAAACCTGATTTTGCAATTACACATGCTCCTGGACACATGTTCATAGCTGATTTGAAGGACAACGATTACGCAGTATTTTAGGGATTAAAAATTTGAATGGAGGCTAATAAAATGGGAATGAGGGGTATTCACACTTCGATAAACGATATAAGGTG
>CALBPU010000166.1 GCA_937899395.1 uncultured Fretibacterium sp. | reverse complement strand
ACTCTAAAGGCAGAGGCAGCTACAGGAAAAAAGCTGTAAGTCCGAAAATCGAAAGCACAGATATTTTCCAAGAATAAAAAAAATGAAGACCGCTGCAAAAGTAGCGGCCTTTCTTTACTGTAAAGAATCTTGTCTCCTCTGAGAAGGGGAGATGTCAAATTTATTTGATAGAGGGGTATGTTATTCTGAATTAGTGGTATGATGAATAAAAATAATTAAGGGGAGTAAAAATTTTTATGGCGGAATGTAATCATAACTGTGAAAATTGCGGCACTAATTGCGGTGAACGTATTGCACCTGAAATCTTTCACACTAACAGCAATATTAAAAATGTCATCGGCATTGTCAGCGGTAAAGGCGGTGTCGGAAAATCTTTAGTAACTTCATTGCTTGCTTCATCATTGCAACACAAAAAATTTAATACTGCAATTCTTGACGCTGATATTACAGGCCCTTCGATACCTAAGATGTTCGGAATACACGAACATGTTTTATCGGACGGACATTTTATTCAGCCTGCAAAATCAAAAAACGGAACGAAAATTATCTCGATGAATTTATGTTTACCCGATGAAAAGGATCCTGTAGTTTGGAGAGGACCTGTTATAACAGAAGTGATTCAGCAGTTTTGGGAAGAAGTCGAATGGAGCAGTACTGATTTTATGTTTGTCGATATGCCTCCCGGAACCGGCGATGTGCCTTTAACGGTGTTTCAATCTTTACCCTTAAAAGGAATTATTATTGTTACAACTCCTCAGGAACTTGTTGAAATGGTTGTAGCTAAGGCGTTAAAGATGGCTGAAATTATGGAAATTCCCGTTCTCGGATTAGCAGTTAATATGGCATATTTTGAATGTCCCGATTGCGGAAAAAAACATTATATCTTCGGTGAAAATAATGCTGAAAAAATTGCAGAGAACTTCAACATTAAAGCCGTTGCCGAAATTCCTGTCGTGAAAAATTTAGCGGAACTTTGCGATAAAGGTGAGATTGAAAATTTCAATTTTTGTTCGGCTGAAAAATATCTCGAAAAAATTTTAAGCACATTAGAGAATTTATAAAATCATGAAGGTTTTAGAGTTACCTGCGCAATTAATGATGATTTATCTGCTGCTGCATTTAAGATTTGTCGGATTGATGTTCAGTTCGCCGATTTTCACAGCTACTCTAAATCCTTTACCTTTCAGATATATTTTTGCTGTAATGTTGACGGTGTGTTCAGTGGGAATTATTAAAGCTGAAGACATACCGTTAATATATTTTGACGAAGTAATTTTTATAGCTGCAATTTGTTTACGTGAATTATTAATCGGAATTGCCTTAGGTTTTATATCGTCATTGCCGCTTTTTGCATTGAGAATAGCGGGTGAACAGACTGGTTCAATGATAGGTTTCTCAATGGCTCAAATAATGGATCCTACAACACAAACTGAAACGTCGTTAGTAGGACAGCTTCATTTTTTTACGGCGATGTGGTTTTATTTCAAATGGAACGGACATTTATTAATGATTCAGGCTGTACTTGAGACATTAAAACTCGTTCCGCCCGGTCAAATTTCATTATTTCCTTCAGGCGATTTATCGTTAGGAATGTGGCTTCAAAATATTTTTGTTTTAGGAATAAGAATGGTAATCCCGTTTTATTGTGCATTAGTTTTGTCAGATGTGGGATTAGGATTTTTAGCACGAACAGTTCCTCAAATGAATATTTTTGTTGTAGGACTTCCTGTAAAAGTTATGCTGGGATTTATGGTGCTTGCTGCCGTAGTTCCTTTAACTATGGATTTAATTCATAACAATTTGGAACACTGGATAGAATTTGCATTGAGTATAATAAGATTATGGCGATGAAAATTTATATCAACCTTCAATTTTTTGCCGAAGAACGAACCGAAGAAGCTACACCTCATAAACGTGAAAAAGTTCGTGAAGAAGGCCGTGTCTGTATGAGCAAAGACCTTAACGCAGCAATCGGAATTATAACGGCATTATTAGGTTTAACGATGTTAGGAGCGTTAATGTGGAGGACTTTAACGGGCTTAATAGTTTTCATGATGAGTTATATAGGCGACAGGTCATTATTGCAGGACGGTTGGTTTTATTATGTGTCATGGCAAGCGGTTAAGGATTATTTTGCGTCATGGCTTCCGTTGGGAGGATTAATAGTTTTATTTTCGACATGTACAGTTATAGCGCAAGTAGGATTTGCATTTACGGGAGAACCTTTTGTTCCGAAATTCGACAGGCTTAACCCTTTCACAGGAATGAAAAAAATTATATCAATGCGTTCAATCGTTGAATTATTAAAGGGATTATTGAAGGCGAGCATTTTTGCTGTAATGATTTATAATGCTATACGAAACTATTTGCCTGTATCATCAAAGACAATGCAGATGCCTTTAATGACAGGAGCTTCGACATATTGGAATATGCTATGGAATTTAGCGATGAGATTGGCATTAATGTTATTGGTGATGGCATTTGCGGATTATTTTTATCAGAAATGGGATTTTGAGAAATCAATACGAATGAGCAAGAAGGAAATTAAAGACGAATATAAACAAATGGAAGGAGATCCTCAGGTAAAACAAAAAATTCGTCAGAAGCAGCGTGAAATGGCAAAACAAAGAATGATGGCAGATGTCCCGAAGGCCGATGTAGTTATAACAAACCCTACTCATATTGCCGTAGCTCTTGCATATAACAGAGAATTAATGCAGGCTCCTCAAGTTTTAGCAAAGGGAGGAGATTTTTTAGCCAAACAGATTCGAGAAATTGCTGAAATAAATTTAATTCCTATAATCGAGAATAAGCCTTTAGCATGGGCATTATATGAAAATGTTGAAATAGGAGAGGAAATTCCGGAAGATCTTTACAGAGGAGTTGCAGAAATTTTAGCGATGGTATACAGGTTGAAATCACATTGACATACTTGCAGATGAATTGACTGTAGTTTTAAGTAAGTAAAATTATATATGAAAAAAAAATTTACAAGAGTATAATACAAAATGTTTATCTTCTGATGTAAGGGTGATGTTTTGTACTTGGAAAATTATGCTATTTCTGTTGTAACACCTTACCATAATGTTACGAACGAAATGTTTGATGGATGCGTAAAAGGCATGATGAATCAATCGTTAGGCTTTGAAAATATCGAGTGGGTTGTCGTGTTGCATAACTCTGATGAAGCACATGTGAATTATGTTCGTAGCAAATTACAGAGCTATAAAAATGTTGTATTGAAAGAATTGCACAATGATTGCCATACTGCATCAAGTCCGAGAAATGCCGGAATAGATTTGGCTACATCGGATTATATATCATTTCTTGACGGTGATGATACGTTAAGGCCGAATATTCTGGAGCAGGTTCTGGGCTACTTCAAAAAGACAATGGCTCAAATAGTTATTTTCCGTCGTGAATACACTTTAGAATTTCCCGATATGGTTCCAATTTCAGAAACAGTTCCATGGGATACAACGCGGGAAATGATTTTACTTGATGTGAAAAGCGGAATAGATAACCGTTTATACAATGATTTCCCGTTCTTCATTACGAATAGAGTCTTTGAGCGAAAATTTCTGAATGAAAACAATATAAGATTTGATGATGACATGCTTCTGTCTGAGGACTGCTATTTCAATCTTGAGGCGATACACTTTGCTGACAAGATATGTATACTGCCACAGCTTATAGGATATAGTTATTTCATAAATTCAAAATCTATACTCAGTGCTGCAAAGACAGATGAAGAAATAATTTATATGACAAAGAATGTTCAAAGGATAATTGAACGTGCGCTTGATTACGGCATGTATGCTAACAACATAATCATTCCTATTAGTTTTGCCTTGAGTCGCTACCTTGCCTCTCCAAATGTGAGCATGGAAACTCGTGTTAAAGTCAAAGATATAATTCAACAGTATCTTGATATGACAACACCTATACCTACAGGACGTTTTGCAGAGCCGTTTAATTCATTGATGAACATTCTTCCTCGTGAACTGCTTCTGAATATAAAGCGTTTTGAGGATACTTCCAAGAACATAGCTCTAAACGGTTTTGAAGTGCTTTCAGCCATTCTCAAAGAAAATGAAGATACACATTTCGGTAAACGTTATCATTTCTCGGATATATTGACACCTAGAGGCTATCAATCACAAGTGCCGTTATCAAGTCTTAAAACGTATCAACCTATGATAGATGTAGAGCGAAATATATGTGATTCCGTTATTTATCTGAAGGATAAACCGAGCTGGTATATAAAAATGCTGAATGATATGCTTGTACCGGTCTCAACAAAACAAGCTGAAGGTTATGCAGATGCTTTTCTCAAACAGCTTCATGGTGATTTTGTGTTAGTGTGGTCAGAAGATGATCCGCCGGTTATCCCTTCAAATAATGGCGTTTATATTAGCTCCGTATGTAATATAAGCATGTCTGAATACCGCAAAAAATATCGTGTAAATCTTAATGAATGTGCAAGACAGTTTGTGGTTCCATATGAAATAGCTTACAATATGGATATGTGTTCAGAACCTGATGCTAATTACATTATGAACAGAACCTATTTGAAGCTTTTGTTAGCAGTTGCAAATCGTAATGTTGATCAGATTGTTTTGTTTGATTCCTTTGATTGTAGCTCGTTGAGGTACAGTATAGCCGCTAATATCAAAGAGATGATTGAGGATATAAGAGCCGGAAAACTTCTTGGCAACAGGAAATATCACAAAGCATATATGCGAATAATTGATTCAATGCTTCGTTCTGATTCCGCACGTGCTGATGAACTTCTTGCTATTGCTGAACGTCCTGAAGGTTTCACACTGCATGACATCTGGAAAAACCTTTCTGAGATTACTGTTATAGCTGTTCACCCTACTACTAATAATCCGTCAGAATTTGAAGGTACACCGATTCATTGCCGCCTTATAGCCTCTGAATTGGGCGTTATAGGTACTGCAACAACTAATGACGGAGTATATACACTCAATAGAGAAGGAATTTTCTACGAGTTTATACCGGTTGGAGCTGACAAACCTTTGCTGGCTGAAGCACTGCGTCCAGGTGATAAGGTTAGACCTGTTGTAACAACTAATTCAGGGCTTTATCGCATTCCGTTGACATTTGCTATGGATATAACGGGGTTTGAGAATGGAAATATACTTTTCAGGCCATGTATACAATGAAAGGAGATAATTTAATTTATGCCTGCGAAAAAAAGATTTGATGCAATACAGACACTACGTTTTATGTGCTTTCTTATGGTATTCGCAGATCATTCGGGATTTTATAAGCGTACAGGTTTTCATGAATACGGGGAATTATGCTTAATAAGTGTATTTCTTATGATGTCTGGATTCTTGATGGTTTATTCATATATGAATCGTGAATTGCCTACAACTTTAGGAGGATATTTCAAATTTTCGATAGGAAAGCTCAAAAAGCTTTATCCGCTTCATGTCGAAACTGCTTTTATTCAGCTTTTTATAATGCTTATTTTATATAGATCTTTGATAGCAGATAATATGACGGCTCTGTTGAGAACATTATGGGAATTTATAGTTAATTTGTGTCTTATGCAGGCATGGGTGCCGGATTTTCAGCACTATGTATTCAATTTTAACGGGCCGTCGTGGTTTTTGTCCGTAATGCTGCTTGCATATTTTCTGTTTCCGATAATGCTCAGTTTTCTGAAGAAGCTCGGAGATATAAGAAAAATATTAATATTCACGGCATATCTGATAGCTCTTACTTTTATAATCACATCTGCATTCGGTGCTATGAATAATTATAATGAAAAGTTTATATGGTTTACTCAAAATTTTCCGCCTATACGAAGTGTTGACTTCTTTTTAGGTTGCGTAATAGGTTATATCTATGTCATGAGGAGAAAAGATGAGGATATAGATGCACGGGAATATTCAAAGGGATTATGGACAGTTATAGAAGCGTTTGTAATGTTGTTCTTCTATGTAGGATCATTCTTCATTGCCGGATTTTTCCTTCTGAAATGCGGAAATATAGGTAAAATGATAGTCTTTTGTACACCAGTTTATTCTTCATTCTTTGCGTTCCTGATGTTCATGATTTTCATATGGAACAGAGGTTATATCACAAAAATTCTTTCATGGAAGCCGCTTGTCTATCTTGGTAATATAAGCATGTATACATATTTGATTCATTACATATTTACACAGGCTTGGGCATCGTTCAAACAGGGTACAGGATTTGATGATTCCGGAACAATAGGTTACGTTGTTATAGCTGTAGAGTTTATTTTAACTATAGTAGTATCCATGCTTTACGATAAAGTTCAAAAAAAGAAGCCTATGAAAGCAAAGCAATGAGATTACTATTAAAATTCGTTGGCAAATATAAAATATCGTTGTTACTGTTAATTCTGTCTTTTATGCTGACAGCGACGTTTCAAGTTTGGATTGCAAGTTTTGTAGCTGAAATGACAGGAGCTTTAATGACAGCCTTAGGAGAGGGAATGCCGCAGAAAATATATTATGACAAACTTTTTGATGTAAGTATTAAGCTTTTGCTTATGTCAAGCGGAACATTTGCTTTTATGGTATTATGTGGTCGTTATGCCGGACGAATTGCGATTCATGTTTCAGAAGATATTCGACGCAGCTTATATGAAAAAACTATGACATTTTCACTTAAAGAGATGGATTATTTCACTGTGCCTTCTATAATTAATCGTAGTACAGCCGATGTTTTACAGGTTCAGGGAGGTTTGTTTATGTTGCTTACAACAGCCTTACCTGTTCCTATGCTTATAGCCGGCGGCCTTTGGGGTATTGCACAGTATCATAATTCTATGATGTGGCTTGTTATTCTGGGAGTGGTCTTGTTAATAACAGTGTTCGCTCTATTTGTCAAAAAAGCATTGCCGCTCTATCATAACATGGCAGTAGATTTTGATTCATTAAATCGTGTTACCCGTGAAGGACTATCAGGAGTTCAGATATTACGAGCTTTGAATCGTGAAGAATGGAACGCAGATCGAATACGTAAAGGCAGTATCAAGCTAAAAAACATAGCTGAGAGAACAGGATTTATGGAAGTAGCTATGCAGCCTGTTATGTATTTGATATTAAATATGCTTATCGTTTTGATATTATGGCTGGGCGGTACATACGTCGGTAAAAACATTATGAATGTTACGGATATAGCAGCCTATATAAGCTATACATACATGATTATGTTAGGTCTGATAATGGCTTCTACAGTGGGTTTTCAAATTCCGATTATGTCAGTAAGCATGAAGCGTATAGGCGATGTTCTTTCGATGAAACCGTCTATTGTAGACGGAGAAGGCGTAAACGTGAAAGAGCTTGATAATTACGACGTGAAATTTGATAATGTAAGTTTCCGATATTCAGATGCTTCAGGAATGGTTGTGCGAAATATTTCTTTCACAGCTAAACAGGGTGAATTAACAGTTATAGTAGGTAATACAGGCTGTGGCAAGACAACTTTAATGCAGTTAATTCCGCGTCTTTATGATGTAAGTGAAGGTTCTGTCAGTATAGGTGGAGCAGATATAAGGGACATGAAGCTGAATGAGTTGAGATCGCTTATCGGCTATGTTCCGCAGAAATCGTTCCTTTATAGCGGTGATATACGTTCAAATATTGCTTTTAGAGATAAAAGTATAGGCGATGAAGATGTAAAGCGTTCAGCAGAGTTATCTCAGTCAATGCAGTTCATAAAGAGAATGAAAAAGGGATTTGCTGAATGGATAGCGCAGGGGGGCAGCAACGTTTCAGGCGGTCAAAGGCAGCGTCTCACGATAGCTCGTGCTTTAAGCGGTTCACCGAAGATACTTATACTCGATGACAGTGCATCTGCATTGGATCTCGAAACAGGCTTAAAACTTCGTGATGCTCTGCGAAGTATAATGAAGGATATTACGATTATTTTTGTTACACAGCGTCAGGCTTTTATTAAGAATGCCGATAGAATTGTAGTAATGCAAGATGGTGAAGTGCGAGCAGTCGGAACGCATGAAGAACTGGAGCAGAGTTGTAATATCTATCAAGACATTCTTCAATCGCAGATAGGAGCTTAATATGGATAGTACGAAACGAAAATATTTCTCCAGATTGTTGAATATACTTGGTGCAGATAAAATCAATATAGCACTTTCATTTTTATTTGCTGTATTATATTCTGTTACACAAGTTGCAGGGCCGATATTTCTTGGTAAATCTATAACTGTTACGGCTGATGGTGTTATAAAAGGCGGTGATTTCCCGTTTCGTAAATTAATATTCACGGTTCTGTGCTGTGGCTTATCATATGTCCTGAGCAGTATATTTCTTGTGATACAAAATAAGCTGATGGTTTCAGTTACTCAGCGAATGGTTTTGCGTTTACGTACGGATATATCGTATAAACTTGAAAAATTGCCTCTGAAATATTATGAAAGCAAGCCTTTTGGTGATATACTTTCCACGATCACAAACGATATAAATGTTTTATCGACTAATTTTTGTACATTTTTCATACAAGTAGCTGACGCACCTATTTATCTATTGTTAATGCTTGTAATTATGTTCGTTTTGAATCCTAAGTTGGCGATTTTAACTATGTTCAGCGTGCCTCTTAGTGCTTTCTTTTCAAAACTTGTTCTGGCTAATTCGCAGCGTTATTTCGATGCACAGCAAAATATTTTGGGTGAACTTAACTCTAAAATTGAGGAAAATTATACTGGTTTTGATGTACTCAAACTTTTTGGAATTGAAGAGGAAGAGAAAGCGAAATTTATGAACATAAACAAGCGTCTTTCTGAGGCTGGAGAACGTGCGCTTTTTCGTTCGTATCTTTTGACACCTGTTGTTGTGCTTGTAGGTAAACTATCATATGCAGTTGTGCTTATATATGGAAGTTATCTGGCATTTTATCGAGTAATAGCAATAGGCGATATACAAATATTCACTAATTATATTGACAGTATCAATCAGCCTATACAACAGCTTGCAAGGCTTGGAAGTGTCTATCAGACTTTTTCGGCAGCTGCAACCAGAATTTTCGATTTTCTTGATGAAAAAGAAGAAAGCAATGACTCGGAAGTTTTTACAGCGGTTGACGGAGGCAGAGTGAAATTCGATCATATCAGTTTCGGGTATAGCGAAAATAATGTGCTTATCAAGGATTGCAGTTTAGATGTATATGATGGCGAAAACGTAGCTATAGTAGGTCCGACTGGAGCAGGCAAAACAACGCTTATAAAACTTCTTATGCGATTCTATGATGTATTAAGCGGGAGCATAAGTTTGAATGATCAGCCGATAACGAAATTATCACGTAATAAACTTCATGAACGTATAGGTATAGTACCTCAGGATATATGGTTCTTTGACGGCACTATAGCTGAAAATTTGAGGCTTGGACGTGAAAATGCTACAGACGATGAGATAATGTCGGCATTGCGTGAGGTCGGAGCTGATTATTTCGTGAGCTTATTGCCGGGCGGTATATCATTCGTGTTGAAAGAGAACGCGTCTAATATTTCAGCCGGTCAAAGGCAGCTTCTTTCGATTGCACGTGCTTTTATAGCTGACAGACCTATTCTTATACTTGACGAGGCTACTTCATGTGTAGATACTCAAACGGAGTTAAAGCTTCAGAAAGCCATGAGACGGTTAATGCAGGGCAAAACAACCTTTGTTATAGCTCACAGATTAAATACTATAGTTGGGGCTGATTGTATTCTTTATCTTGAAGCGGGAGATGTAAAGGAGCAAGGCACGCACGAAGAGCTGATGAAGAAGCAAGGAGCATATTTCAGATTATTTAGTTCAAGGTAAGGAGAATATATATGATAAAACCTTTTTTCAGCGTCATTATGCCGGTATTCAACAAAGCCGGGCAGATGAATGATTCTATACGTTCTTTGAAAGAACAGACATTCAAAGATTTTGAGGTTGTTTTTGTAAATGACGGTTCAACGGATACGTCAGCAGATGAGCTTGCACAATTTAGCAAAGACGACGAAAGATTTCGCATTGTAACTCACGAGAAAAACAGCTCCGTTATGACAGCACGTTATACGGGAATGAAAGAAGCAAAAGGCAGTTATATACTTTTTCTTGATAGTGATGATACATATGCACCGTATACATGTGAAAAAATATGTGCGTCTCTTCAAAATAATCTAGTCGATATAGTTCGGTTTGATATTATCGAAGAGCCTGAAATGTATATAAGACATGCAGAAGACTTTGCAGAAGGTACTTTTGATGCTTATATGAAGGGGAAAATAGAGCCTACTGTATGGAAAAACTGTTATTCGCAAGCTGTTGTTAAAAAAGCCCTTGAGCGTATCGAGCCTTTCTATAGCAACATGGCTGAAGATTTGTTTCTTAGTACTGTGTTGTATCATTGTGCTGAAAGTGTTTCTGTTATAAATGAGGTTCTGTATCACTATAATAAAGGAACCGGCATGTCAACAAGACGAAAAGTTTCTCCTGAAAAAATGTGCAGAGATATGAACAGTATGGTTGCTGTTGAAGAGCATTTGTTTTCATATGTAGATCGTTACTGTCCTGAATATCACAGTCTCGCTGAGCGCAAGATGAAACAAAACATGCGCTATATCTTTATTAACAGCGTGCTGAATGATGATGATTGTGTTAATGTCATGGAGGTGTTATATACTTTGCGTGGCGGAAAAACACAATGGCTCTATGAAGAGGCGTGCAGAGAGGCAATCCCGATTCTTGTACGGAAAAAATATGATCTTACTGATCGCAAGCTGGAACTTATCGGTGTGAAAATTGAGCCGTTTAAGTGGTTAGGTTATTGGTGGGACGGAGAAAAAATGATTTCATTTGATGAGGAAGAGCTATGAATACGGATAATAAAGCATTATGTAAGAAAACACGTTTTGAAGTGCTGGATATTATGAAGGGTTTTGGCATGTTGGTTTTAATGATGTGTCATTCATTTTCTCCGTTAGCACATTATTTTGGGATTTTCTTTCTTGCTATGTTCCTGATGATATCGGGCTTTACATGGAATGAAAAACATACACAGACATGGCATGATACATGGGAATGTATAAAGAAGCGTTTCAAAGCTCTTATGGTGCCTTACTTTGTATATTCAATTATATTTTTGTCGCTTACAAATGTTTTTGTTAAGTTAAATATTTATCCTGCGGGTTTATCAGGCATAGATATTTTAGGGCCTGACGGTTATCTTGGCATAGAAGGGTATTTTATGGGCCTACTGTCCGTATCCTTAGGATTTATGGGATCAGTATTTACGGCTGCACTATGGTATTTCTATCAACTTTTCCTTGTTTATGTCCTCCATGCGGTTGTATGTAGGATTTTCAGAAAATGGATTGAACGCCGAAGACTTATATTTTATTTAGTTTTGATAGCTTTAGTGCTTCTTCTAATGCAGTTTTTTAATTCACTTGACGGTGAGAAAGCCAAAGTCGTTAAATTGCTGTGTATCCGTTTTCTTTCATGTTATGTTGCGTTTATAATGGGAGTTCCTGCGAGAATGATCTACAATAAACTTAATATAAGCGGTATACACCCTATTCAGGTAGTGTTATTTGTAATAACTGCCGGGCTAATTTATGTGATGAATACGTTTACAACTGTTGATCTTGGAGCCGGCAGTATAACGTCTGTATGGTCATATATCGTCTGCGCAATTTTGGGATTCATATTTACATACTGTCTAGCCTATATGCTTGATAACAACGATCGAACAAAGAAGCTTGCAAATGCCATGTCTTATATAGGGCAAAATACTAAGCCCATAATGGTTTATCATCTTATCTTCTTTAAGCCTGTAGCTTTGATATATATCTTGATATGTGGACTGTCTTTCGAGGCTTTGCAACAATTTCCCGTTATAATAGATGAAAATCACACATGGATGTGGATATTTTATTCGATAAGTGGGCTGACACTCTCGTTACTCATGGATAAGCTGGTGAAAATGCTGAGGGAGCTTATAGCAAAATGGAAAAAATAGAAGCAGTTAATACGAAAAAAACACGCCTCGTAATACTTGACATAATGAAAGGTTTCGGAATTGTGTTCGTGGTAATTTGGCATACTCATTGTCCATTGGAGAATTATCTGGCAATTTTTACAATATCAATGTTCATGATGATTTCGGGCTTCTGTTGGAGTGAAAAGCATACACAGACATGGGGAGAGGCATAGAACATGATAAAAAAACGCTTCAAAGATCTGATGATACCTTATTTTATGTATTCAATCATTTTTTTGTCCCTTACGAATATTTTTATCGCTCTTCATATTTATCCTGCCGGGCAGTTTGGTTTTCCGGAATATATAGGCGGCGTTGTATCATTAATATGTGGTTTACAAGGTTCTTTGTTTACAGTTACATTGTGGTATTTCTATCAGCTGTTTTTAGTTTATGTTATTCATGCAATAATATGTCGCTTATTTTGTAATTTAATGTCTACAGAGCATAGAAGGTTTGTTTTCTATATCGTTCTCAATGTAGCATCTATAGTTATGTTGCAAATTTTTCAGGCTCATAGTGAACTTGTAATTATGAAACTGTTCATTCGTCTTGTTTATTGTTATGTAGCTTTCGTTTTAGGTGTTCTTGTCAGGATATTTTATAACAAACTTAATATAAACGGAATTACCCCGCTTCATGCAGTATTGTTTGTTGCGGTAGGCTTGCTTCTTTATTACATGAACGGATTTACTACTATAGATGTTGCAGCAGGAAATATAACATATGTTGTTGCCGGCATTGTAGGTTTCATATTCATTTTCTGTCTGTCAGTTATTCTTGATAACAAATTTACGAAGAAAATAGCTGACGTTATGTCATATCTTGGACAAAATACCAAGCCTATAATGGCAATGCAATATTTGTTCTACAAGCCTGTTACGCTGGTTTATATCCTGATATACGGGCTGTCTATCACAGAGCTTGAACGATTTCCATTAATAGAAGATGAAAATCTTGTATGGATATGGATATTTTATACTATAAGCGGCGTTGTATTCTCTCTTCTTGCGGATAAGTTTTTAACTGTATTAAAAGAGAGTATACTAAAAAAACGTTAGATGAAAGGAGCAACAATGTCTGAATTTATGAAAATGGGTGCTTCAGATCGCTATTTCTATTATACTATGACCGGGCGATCAACGTTAAATGAGCGTGTTATATTGAGTTTTAAGGAAGATTTTGACCTCGATATTATGAAAAAATCAGCTGATGAGGCACTTAAACTCATTCCAGAATACAATAAGCGTATAATTATATCTAATGGAAGACCTGAAGCTATAAAAGGCAGTGGAGATATAGCTTTTATTCCAGATGTCGAAGATAAAATTATTCGTCTGGGTTCAGATGAAACAAACGGATTATTATTCTTTTTTCGTTATAAGGGTAAAAAACTCACTTTCAGCACATTTCATGGACTTACAGATGCCTATGGAATGAAATTTTTTATTAAGATAATGCTATATATCTACATGAAGGAAAAGGGAATTGCTATTACACCTGAAGAAAATGAATTTATCCCTGATATAATCAAGGCAAGAGAAAATTATGATGAAGATGATATACTGGCTCCGTATGAAAAATATGGTGATTCCTCGCTTAGTTATGATTTTCATTATGAAAATTCGGATATTTTTGCGATACCTGAAAAAGCATATGATGAAGAATGTAATTATGTTCATTTGTGTAATGTAGAGGCTTCGTTATCGGATTTGAACGCTATACGGGGTCAGTTTGGAAAGTCCTACCTGCCATTCTTCGTTGACGTGGTATCGCAGTCAGTAGCGAAAACGTTTAACAGCGGCGATAAATCTATAGTTGTAATGTCTGCAGTGGATCAGAGGATATCATTTTCTTCAAAATCTCTTGCAAACTGTTCTGACAGCATTTTCTTTCCATATACTGCTGAACTTCAGAAGAATGATACGAAAACCAGATATGAAAAATTATATAACATAATGAAACAGCAGCTTACACCTCAGACACATAGAAAAATGGCGGGAAATAAGGTGCTTGCTGTGCGTGAACTTGAAAAATCATCTGAAGGAGTTATCAGCATTGCCCAAAAAATCGAGAAGTTGCCGACAGCCGATAATTTCAATCCTATGACATATATTCTTTCGTTTTTAGGCGATCAATCTATGGGAAAAACTGCCGATAAATTGCTTGACGATGTAATTTCTTTCGCATACGGACGGGGAGGAAAATTTTTGCTTGTATCATACTTTGGAGATAAAATGCAGCTAAGATTAGTTAATCAGAACGACAGCAATGCTTTTGCACAAGGTATAGCAACGGAACTTTTGAAACGCGGAATCAATGCCAAAATCACTGAAGATCGCAAACTTTATGGAGATCAATTACAGTATGAGGCTATTGAACAAATATAAAGCAAAGGAGATATGATGATGAGTCAAAGACCATTTTTCAGCATTTTGATACCAGTATTCAACCAAGTTGGGCTGATGGATAAATGTATCGAAGCAATCACAGAACAGACTTTCAAGGATTTTGAGGTTATACTTGTTGACGACGGTTCAACAGATACTTCATACAAGATGTGCCAAGGATTTTGCGAAAAAGATCATCGCTTCAAGGTGATACAGCACCCCAAAAATTCATCGCTTCTTGCAGCACGTCTTACAGGTATGAAAGCTTCTGAGGGAGATTATATTCTATTTGTTGATAGTGATGACTATATCGAGAAAAATTCGCTTGAACTATTGCATAACAGTTTGTCTAAAAAACCTGTAGATATTCTGCAATTCGGCTATATTAAAGAATTTGTAGGAGATACAACGGGAAGTTTCGGAAGCATGTTGAAGGAAAATGAGTATGTGCTTCCACTTGAAACTGATGATCTGCTTTCTGCGATACTTCAGGATAAGACTGTGCAAAATGTTTGGAAAAACTGCTACAGCTATGCAATCGTAAAAAAAGCTGCTGAACGTGTTGAACCGTTTTATTGCAATATGGGTGAAGATGTGTTCTGGAGTACTGTATTTTTCACATGCGCAAAAACATACGGAATTCTTAATGAATGTCTGTATCACTACATCATTGGAAACGGCATGTCTACAACTATGGTTAATCAAAGCGTCGAGAAACTTCAGACACATATTAACAACGTAAAATTCTGCATAGATCACCTCAGAGATTATATGAAAAAATATGCGCCTGATTATCTGGAGCTTCTTCAAGAGAAATTTATCTCTATGAATTGCTTCACATTGCTGATATTCATCATGGACGAGCCTGACTATCGCAAAGTTATTAATTACCTCAAGGTATTCGACACTGAAGAATTAGCAAAAGTATTTGATTACGGCTGTAACAAAGCTTTGTCATATAAGTTCCGCGCTCAGTACAAAATATCTGATGAAATGCTTGATAATATCGGCGTGCAGTATCCAAAATTCGTAATGAAATAAAGCAGGTGTTTAATATGTATTTCAGTGTTCTTATTCCGGTCTATAATCAAATGGGAAAAATGGATAATTGCATAAAATCCCTCAAAGAACAGACTTTCACAGATTTTGAAGCTATTTTTGTAGATGACGGTTCTACAGACGATTCCGGAGCTTTTCTTGATGAGCTTTGCACTTCTGATAAGCGGTTTTCAGTTTATCATCATGAAAAGAACATGTCGCTTGTAGGTGCAAGATTCACGGGAATGAAACATGCTTGTGGAGATCACATTGTATTTCTTGACAGTGATGACGCATTAACTAATGATGCTCTTGAAGCTATAAAGAACGCATTTGATGACGGTGAACCTGACATGATCCGCTTCGGCCTCGTAATGCAGCCTCAAAATTTTGAAATCATGCCTATCGAAAGTGATGATTGCCTACGTGATTTCATGGAATTAAAGTTCCCTCCTGCAATCTGGAAAAATGCTTACTCAGCTGATATTATACGTAAAACCATAGAAGTTGGTGAGCCATTTTATTGTAACATGGGTGAAGACAGTTTCTTTTCTTCGATGTTCTTTACCTTTGCTAAGAATATAAAGATTCTGCCGAAAGTGATTTATCTGTATGACGCTACAGCAGGAATGTCTCAAACCAGCGTAACAAGCACTATGACGAAACTTGTGAAGGATTATACAAACATTCACGCTTCAGGTGAACATATTCTTTCATTCATCAAAAAGTATAATTCAGATTATACAGCTCTTGCCGAAAGAGCAGTTAATAACATGCTTCGTTACATTCTTCTTCAGAATATGCTTTATGCGAAAGATTGTCTTGATGTAGTAGAATATCTTGAATTTTTCAAGGCAAAAGGACATACCAGCGTATATGAGTTCGGCTGCAAAGTTCTTATACCTTATAAAGTGATGTTCGATCTGAAGCGTAATGATGAACGTTTTGCAAATTTGGAGCTTCCTGACATGTTCAAAGAGCTTCCTGAAAAATAAAACCTCCCTTTTGAGGAGGTTTTTTTTATGCTTTATTTCCGGGTTTTACTTCGTTTTCTCTGGATTCTTTCGGTGCTGCTTCATCTGCAACAAGCTTTCCGTCCCTAAATCTCAACACACGCTGACTCCATGTCGCTATATCAGGTTCATGAGTTACCAAAATTACGGTAGTTCCCTCTTCATGAAGAGCCGAAAATATCTGCATTATCTCAACAGTAGTTTTTGTATCCAATGCTCCTGTAGGTTCGTCAGCCATCAATATCGGAGCTTTTCCGACTATAGCACGGGCTATAGCTACTCTTTGCTGCTGACCTCCACTCATTTGAACGGGTCTGTTATGGATTCGCTCTCCAAGTCCTACACTTTCAAGAGCCTCTTTAGCCATTTTGCGGCGTTTCGATGCAGGTACACCACGATACATTAAAGGCAATTCAACATTTTCGAGGGCATCAGCTTTCTGTAGAAGGTTATAGCCTTGAAACACGAAGCCTATTTCATGGTTGCGTATATCAGCCAATGCTGCACGGCTTTGACCTCTGACGCTTATTCCGTCAAGCATGTATTTTCCGTCAGTCAGAACGTCAAGGCACCCAAGTATATTCATCATTGTTGATTTTCCCGAACCTGAAGGCCCCATTATACACACAAATTCACCCTTGTTAATTGAGCATGTAACGCCGTTTAATGCACGAAGCTCAACATCTCCAGTTTTATATATTTTAACGAGATTCTCAACTTCAATAATCGCCATTATCAGACCTCATTATTTTACAGCCTGTGAATTAATCACAAGTTTTTCGCCCTCAGACAATTTGCCTTCAACAAGCTGCGTCCATCTGTTATCAGAAATTCCTGTTGTAACGTTAATAGCTCTGTCAAGTTTTCCGTCCTTCTCTGTCCATACAGTGGCATGATTCGAGGCTTTTTTCTCAGCCAGCAAGGACTTGTCAAAACCTATAGAATCCAATAAGTCTTCGCTCGGAGTATAACGCAATGCCGCAACGGGAATTCTGATAGTATTTCTGCTATGTTGCGTTTCTATAGAAACATTTGCTGTCATGCCGGGTTTTAATTTCAGCTCTGAATTATTTACACTGATTATTACAGTATATGTAACTACGCTGTCTGAAGTCGTAGGAGCTATACGAACCTGAGTTACTTTGCCTGAGAAACTGTCTTCAGGAAACGCATCGACCCTGAATGTAACATTCTGACCTTCTTTAACCGTTCCTATATCAGCCTCATCAACTTTAGTTTCGATCTTCATTTGCGTTAAGTCCTTCGCAATCTTGAATAACGTAGGTGTCTGATAACTTGCCGCAACTGTCTGCCCTTCATCAACCTGTCTGTCTATAACTACTCCTGAAATCGGAGAATGTATATTTGTATAATCAAGATTAGTTCTTGCACGTTCTAATTGCGCTCTTGCCTGAGTAACTTTCGATCTTGCTTCCTGTACAGCGGCTCTTCTTACATCAACATCGGAATCACTTGTATCAAATTCACTTTTCGCTATCAACTTTCTGTCAAGAAGTTCTTTGTTGCGATTGCGTTTCCTTTCAGCATCTTTCAACGAAGCCTGTGCGCTCTGTAATGAAGCCTGCGAAACCGATAAAGCCGCCTCATATTGTTTCAAATCCAGCATTAATACTGACGGATCTATCACTGCTATCAACTGTCCTGCCTGTACAACCGAGTTAAAATCAACATAAAGCTTTTCAATTTTACCTGATACCTGAGTTCCGACTGTTACTACATCTAGTGCGTTAAGTTCACCTGTAGCCGTTACTGTTGATACTATATCGCCGCGTGTAACATCTGATGTTGTAAAAGTATACTTCACGGTTCTTTCAGTCGTTACAAACACATAAATTCCAAAGCCGACTGCAAAGAGCAACACCAATAACAACAGCTTCTTAATTCCTGCAATCATTCTAAATTAATACTCCCTTTCAGTTATATTCTAATCTCTTTCAAGCTCAATCGGCAAATGTCCTAAGGCTTCATCAAGATCTGCTCTTGCAACTTGTGCATCGTACAGAGCTTGATACAAAGTATATCGTGAACTTGCTAGCGTTGATACTGCATCGCTGACTTCAAGTGCATCTCCGACACCTACTTCATAGCGTCCTTGAGCTAAGGACAAATTCTCTTCAGAGTATTTTACAGTCATTTCCGAAGATTTTACACGCTCTATAGCATTAGCAAGCGATAACGAAGCACTTCTGACTTTGCTGCTGATGTTTTGCTTCAATGCCTCTTCGTCTGCCATATCCTGATCCAGTTGCGCTCGTGCTGCTTCAACATTGGCTTTTGTTTCACCGCCGTCTTCTATAGGTATGTTTACAGTAACAGAAGCTATATAATCAGTATTTGATTGAGTACGTTCAGATTTTGAAAACGTGTTGCTGAGCTGGCCTTTAATAGTTGCGGCATTTCCTCTGGCTGCAACCTTTATCTGTAATTCATCGCTCTTTATCTTATGAAGAATTTTACGATAGTCGGCTCTGTCAGCTAATGCAGTTTCAAGAAGCTGTTCTATAGTGTCCGCAGGTTGAGGCAAATAAAGTTTTGTAGATAAGAACAAATTAAATGTATCATAATCACTAACACCCATAGCAACTTTCAAAGATTCCTGTGATACTGCAATATCGTTCTCAGATTGTAAAACTGCTACACGTGCTCCTGCTACATCGGATTCAGCCTTCGTAACATCTATAAACGGACTGTTACCGACTTCATAAATTCCTTTCGCTGTCTTCAAATGTTCTTCAAGGTTATGGAGCTTTTCACGCTGAACATCACGATTTAATATTTTAAGGACGAGATCATAATAGGCTCTTTTAGCTGTTGCTGCAACACTTGTTTGAGTTAATCTCTCGTCCTCATATGCTCCTTTCAGATTTTCCGTTTGAATTTCACGGTTTAATCTGTTCACGCCTGTATCATATAAAGTTTTTGAGGCTGTTATCGAAAGTCCTCCGTCATTTGCTCCGTTATCCCATGCTTTATAATCACCGTTGCGTTTCGCTGTACCAGACATTGAAACCGTCATACGGTTAGATGATTTTACTTTCTCAAGTGAAGCCTTTGCAGCCCTAGTTGCACCTTTGGATTTTCGCAAAGACGGGTGATTTTCAAGTGCAATATTCAAACACTCTTCAAGTGAAAGTCCTGAAATATCGCTACTTTCTACAGCAAAAGATGAAGAACAGCTATATAACATCGTCAGTAAAATTAAAATTGTTATCTTTTTCATAATTATTATTCAGACCTCAATGCTACAATAGGATCAAGATTTGAGGCTTTCCAAGCAGGCCAGAAGCCAAAGAAAACTCCAACACCGGCAGAAAAACCGACTGCAACCAACACAGAATCCATAGAAATAGCCGGAGGAAATGTAACAAACTTCAAAGACGCTACAAGCTCTGTAAGGCTATAACCCAAAACTATTCCCAAAAATCCGCCTAAAAGTGATAATACGATTGATTCTGTCAAAAATTGCATTCTTATATTTGCAGGACGTGCCCCTATAGCCATACGGATTCCTATTTCACGAGTGCGCTCACTGACTGAAACAAGCATGATATTCATAATACCTATTCCACCGACAAGCAACGAAATTGAAGCTATAGCACCGAGTAAAATTTTCATGATATTAGCCATACTCGCAGCAGTTTCCATAGTTTGAGTCAAATCTCTAATCTGAAAATCGTTGTCAGTTCCTTCAGGTATACGATGACGTTGACGAAGTACAGCTTCAACTTCAGTTTTTGCGGTGTCAAGGAGTTCTCTGGATCTTGCCTGTACATTTATCGTGCTTACCGTGTCAGAGCGTGTACCGACTCGAAATAAACGCCTCTGAGCTGTTGTCAACGGAACAAATATAAAATCGTCCTGATCTGCTCCGAAAGCGTTTGCTCCTTTTTCTCTCATCACTCCAACAACTTTGAAGGGAATATTACGGATTCTTATCGTGCTGTCAATAGGATCAGAATATCCGAAAAGCTCCTTAGCAACCGTTTGACCGATTACACAAACTTTTGCGCCGCTTCTCATATCAGCTTCTGAAAAACATATTCCTCTACCTATCTCCCAGCCTCTCACAGGAAGACTTTCAGTTGTACCTCCTGTTATAGAAGTACTCCAGTTATTATTTCCGTAAACTGTTTGTGCAGAGCCGTTTGCTTCAGGTGCAACACGCAATATCGAGAAGGTTTCTGATTCTAAAGCCTCAGCATCACCTCTTGTCAGAGTTGTAACAGCTCCGGCAGAACTTCTAGCACCAGAAGTATTTGGAGGAGCAGGCATTACAAGTATTAAGTTAGCTCCGAAACTTTCCATAGTCTTTTGAACTTGGCTCGAAGCTCCGTTACCTATTGCGACCATTGATATAACAGCTCCAACGCCGATTATAATTCCCAACATTGTAAGCAGTGAACGAGTACGATTACTTACAAGAGAACGTAAAGCCGTTCTGAAAATTTCCATGATTCCCTAACAAAAACCTCCTTTATTTTGTGAAAAAATTTTAACATGAAATCTAAGAAAAAAAATGAAAATTTCATGAAGCTACTAGCCTATTAAACTAATGGTTCATGCTGCATCAGGAAGTCTTTAATATCGAAATCCTTATTATATGTGAAGTCCATCTTTATCTGGTTCTTTCCATCGTCAAGCACTTTCATTTCGCAGTCATCAACAAGACGCAAGATTATAGCTTTTGAAATTCTGCGCTCTTCAGAACGATTTGGATCGTCAGTAACGTCTGAATCAGTAATTAAGATTCTCAAAGCAGTATGCGTATAATAAAGCAATATGTCAATGTTATCTATATCGCCTGCCATCTCGTTTACACGCATGAGCAAAGCTTCTTCAACAGCTTGACGAATTGTAGCGGCCTTATTCTGATGAAAACCTAAGTTCGTTGCAGATTCTTCCAACATAGCTGCAACAGGCGTAATATTATAAGTGCTGTTCTTGATTGAGATAGATATAATCTGAATGCCTTCATCAAGTTTTCCGCTTATCAGAAGCCTATGTAACTTCCTCAGCATATCCACATGAAGAACACGCTGATCAATCTTTCCGTTTGCATTCAGCGGAAATGAATCGAACGTGAAATAATACACAGGAGATTTATAAGAGCCTACTTTCTCCTTCACATAACGTCTGAGTGAGTCTTCATCAAATTTTTCACCCGGAGCTACAACTACACAAGCTCCGATATTTTCGCCATAGATTCGATCTTTATAACCGAAAATTCTGCATGAAGCTATTGAAGGGTGCGACATAACTTGAGCTTATATTGCAGCAGGAGCTATATTTTCACCGCCTTTGATGATTAAATCCTTAATGCGTCCTACGATTTTCAAATTTCCCTGTTCGTCAAATACTCCGAGATCTCCTGAATGTAGCCAGCCGTCTTTGTCTATAGCCTGCTTTTCCGGAGGGAGTTTATAATAGCAGTTCTTCAGATGATAGCCTCTGGTGATAATTTCACCAACTTCACCCGGCGGAAGTATTCCCCGCTCTTCGTCCCATGCCGCTGCTTCTACACCATCGACAACTCTTCCAACGGTGTTATATCTTATCGAAACGTCATCTTCAGGTCTTGTCAGAGTATACGTTGCACAAGTTTCAGTCATTCCGTAGAGATTTATGAACACGGAATTATAGAGCGCATTTTCAAATCTCATAAACTGAACAGGAGATATATAACTGCCTGCAAGTGCACATAAACGAACTCTCGGAGCAACTAACTCGGCCAAATTTTCGTTATCAATTATGCCTTGATAAATCGTCGCTACTGACCAAAAATCAGTTATATCTTCTTTGCCAATTATTCCTGCTATAACATCAGATTTTATGGCTTCCGGCAAAAATATCGTGGCACCGTTTGAAAGATAAATCCAGCTTACAAAAATTGCATAGGCATGAAAGAGCGGTACTCCGAGCATAATTTTCTCTCCACGTACCGAAGAAATTGCGATTGCAAGCTGTCTTACAACATTAGTTATAGCATATTGAGAACTGACAACAGCTTTCGGAAATGCTGTAGTACCTGAAGTGTAAATTATATATGCGTCATCATGAACGTTCCAGCCCGTAGTATCCGGTTTTATATCAGGAGCATTCGAGAAATCATTATCAACCATGCTGACACAGTTTTCAATCGGAATATTAAAAATTTCCGAAAGTGTTTTTGCATCTTCTGAAGTTCCTGCAAGGTCATGAACTTTTCCATAAATGACATATTTTGAATCCGCAAATTCTATCAAAGGTTTTGCTTCCTGCAATGTCAGTTTCGTATTCAATATAACAGCTATTCCACCCGAACGAAGTATACCGTAATATACAAAATGCCATTTCGGTGAAGTATCTGCCCACAGAACGACTTTATCGCCCTTTTGAAGCTTCATGCTGAGAAGTGTTGCAGCAACCTGATCCACTTTATGAAGAAATTCTTTGTAAGTCAGTCTTACATCTCCCATAACTATGGCTTCACGATCAGGATTTTTTGTTGCCTGTTCTTTCAAAATATCATAATAAAACTTCTCTATTGTTTGCATACTTTATTCAGCTCTTCTCCTATCTACAATTTCGTAAATAACGTCTCTTAATTCAGGTGTATCAAGAGCAAGTTCAACATTCGCTGAGAGCCAGCCTTTTTGAGTTCCGCAATCAAATCTTCTTCCTTTATATACTACTCCCCATACAGGTTCGATTCCTGTAACTGCAATTTTCTTGATTGCATCGGTAAGCTGAATTTCTCCGCCTGCTCCTGTGTTTTGCCCTGCTAAAATCGGGAAGATTAACGGTGATAAAACATAACGTCCCATAATTGCATAATTTGAAGGAGCTGTTCCGGGTTTTGGCTTCTCAACCATGTCAAATATTCTGTGAACTCCGGGTTCAACTTCCTCAGATTGAACTATTCCGTAACGTGATGTATCTTCAGGACTTACTTCTTCGAGAGCTACTACAGTCCCTCCAAGACGATCATGAATTTTGATAAGCTGTGATAAAACCGGTTCATCTGAGATAAAAACATCATCAGGAAGAATTACTCCGAAATATTCACCGTGACAAATAGGTTCTCCGCATAATACCGCATGGCCGAGTCCCAAAGGTTCACGCTGACGAACAAACAAAATCTCCGCAATGTTTGAAATTTTTATCATTAATTCGTATAAATCATTTTTGCCTCGAGACTTCAAAAGCTCCTCAAGTTCAAACGATCTGTCAAAGTAATCTTCAAGCGATTTTTTAGCGCGTCCTGTTACCATTACGATACTTTCACAACCTGAATTTCTCGCTTCTTCAACTCCGTATGAAATTATCGGCTTATTTACAAGTGGAAGCATTTCTTTCGCAAGTTCTTTTGTTACAGGCAAAAATCTTGTTCCCAAACCTGCTACAGGAAATAAGCATTTGTTTACTGACATGTTTTTATCTCCTTCAATTTCAAAGTTAAAAGTCTATTACATAGAGATATTAAATAATTTTACTCCTTCACACAGAAAGACTGATACAGTAAAACTACTGATAAATTAGCAATAAAAAACAGCTCTCTCCGTAGGTTCTGCTTCCAATGAAAAATTTTTTATCAAAAAAACATGGTACAATAAAAAATAACAATGATATTATGGGTGATTGTACGTCAGGCCATATATCAAACTTCCTGTTGAAGCCTTTGACTTCAATTAAAGGAGATTCACGTTGAAGGAGATTTTAATTTAACAATGAGTAATGCTTTTGAAATTTTGAAAGGGCGAGGATATTTTGAATGGTGTACAAATGAAGAACGCCTCGCTCAAGTTATGAATGAAGAAATGGTTACGGCTTATGTCGGTTTTGATCCGACTGCTGACAGTTTACATGTCGGACATTTAATTCCTTTAATGGCTCTCGGTTGGCTTCAAAGAACAGGACACAGGCCAATAGCTCTTGCAGGAGGCGGAACAGGTTTAATCGGAGATCCTTCAGGTAAAAGCAAAGAACGAAATTTAATCACACTTGAAGCCGTTCAACATAATATCGAAGGAGTTAAAGTTCAGTTGAAAAAGTTCCTGAATTTCGACTGCGGAAAAAATTCTGCTTTGCTCCTGAATAATTATGACTGGTTATCAAAAATTTCTTTCCTCGATGTCCTTCATGATGTCGGAAAATATTTCTCAATCAACAACTTAATCGCACGTGAATATATTAAATCACGTCTCGAAGATCCTGAAAAAGGAATTTCATATACTGAATTTTCTTATGTGTTATTGCAGGCTATGGACTTCAAATATTTGAACGAAAATTATAACTGTCGTTTACAAATGGGCGGTAATGATCAGCAGGGAAATTTGTTAGCAGGCTCGGACTATATCAGACGTACAAATGGCAATGAAGTTTTCGGTTTAACTCAGCCGTTATTATTAACATCATCAGGAACGAAATTCGGAAAAACTGAAGCCGGAGCTGTCTGGCTTGACCCTGAAAAAACAAGCCCGTATAAATTTTATCAATTCTGGTTTAACACTGACGACAGAGACGTTGAGAAATTATTGAAGCTTTATACATTCATGCCGCTCGATGAAATTGACGCAATAATGACAGAACATAATCAAGCTCCCGAAAAAAGAGTTGCTCAGAAAAAATTGGCTCTCGAAGTTACAACCACTGTTCACGGTGCTGAAACGGCTGCAAGCGTCATTAATGCCAGCGAAATTTTATTCAATCCTAAAATTGATTTCACAAATGTTAATGATGAAACCTGCGAGATGTTGAAACAGGAAGTCCCTTACAAAAAACTTGAGGACATTAATTTCCCTGTAAGTGCCGTAAACATTTTGTCAGCTTCAGGGGCATGTGAGAGCAACGGTGAAGCTAAACGTTCGATTCGTCAGGGCGGAGTTTCGATTAACGGCGTGAAAATTTCTGACGAAAAAGCTGAAATTAATCGTGAAATGCTCATTAACGATAAATATTTATTCTTGAGAATTGGCCGCAAAAAATTTAACATGGCGGAATTTTAATCATGCACACCTGTAATTGGTATATTTCAGAATCGGTTAGTGATGTTTTAGCACAGGTGATTTTTCACATGGCCGAAGCTCTGAGAACTCATTCAAAGGATATTGAGTTAAAAGTTATCAACGCTAAAGATAAAAGCATTTCGGATTTTGAACGCACGAAAAATTTTTTCAACAAAAAGGAAATCTGGCACTTATTCGGAAAAGCTCCGTTATTTTGGAAAATTGTCAGAATGCACTCAAGGACTGTTCACACTTTGTTAGAGGGTAATAAATGGGCTGGTTATCCTTCGAGATTTTTCACTGAAGGAGCTATTAACGGCGAGGCTGTAGTTTTTCCTGTATTCGATCCTTTAAGTTCTCAAAGTGAAGATGTCAGCAAAGCCGTTTTTGTTCGTAAAGAAAGAAAACTTCCCGAAGGTGATTTCACTGTAATGAACATCGCCGAAAAAATTTTGCGTCCTGAAGCATTAAGCGGAATTTACATTGCTGAAGAAACTACACCTCGTGAAGCAATGAGAGCAGGGATTTTAACAATGAGAGGGCTTTCGATAGCATCGAAAAAATCAGGTTATCTTGATGAAATTTTAGGGTCTGACGGATATTTTCTGATTAAGAATGAAGAAGAGGATTTGCCCGAAATAATTCATAAAGGCTTAACCGAACGAGGAAGACATATGGCAATGGCAGCACGTCATTTTTTGAAGTCAAGACGTTCTCATGAAAAATGCACTGACTCATTAATCACTCTTTACAGAAAAGTTATATCACAATGAAAGCGGCTGTAACTGCGATAAAATTTTTTCAGGCATTCGCTGATACTGGATTTCGGGGGAAATTAACGGCGAAATTTTTTTCAGGACTGTTGAAATTAATACACCCTAGAAAAAAAATCATCGAGGAAAATTTGAAGCTCGTTTATCCCGACAGTTCTGAAAAATGGCGTGAAGAAATGCGCTCAAAAGTTTATGAGAATTTAGCGTGGACTTTAACGGAGACACTTGTTCTTCAACATGATAATTCACAGGCTCAAAAATGGATTAAGAACGTTAAAGGTGTCGATATTATTAATGAATTAATTGCTGAGAAAAAGGGAGCTTTGATTTTAACAGGCCATATAGGAAATTGGGAATTAGCCGGAAATTGGGTTGCTCAATACGCTATAAATCACGGCCATGAACTTCATGTTATATATCAGGAAATGCACGACACCGACATCTCAAATTACGTTTTGAAAACTCGTGAATGCGGCGGAATGAGAATGCTTGACAAAAATTTTTCATTGATGAAAATTGTTCACATGTTAAAGAACGGTGCCCATGTAGCACTGTTAAATGACGTTTCGGGAATGAAAGAAATGATTGTGCCTTTTATGGGACATGACGCTACTAATATGACAGGAGCAGCGGTTATGGCAATGTTATCGGGAGTTCCTGTTATACCGTTCGGAAGTTACAGAATTTCTCCCTTTGAACACGAAGGGGAATTTTTCGAACCTCTTAACCTTCCTTCTAAAGACGAAAATATTAATCGTGAAGAGAGAGTTCGTTTAATAGTCTTAGAGATGAATAAGGCACTGGAAAAAATTATAAGAGCAAGACCTGAGCAATGGTTTTGGCTTCATAACAGGTGGAAAAAAAGATGAAAATGTTATTGAGCAAGGATTTTGTATTTGATGCAGCGCACAATTTAATTCATTATCACGGGAAATGCGAAAAACTTCACGGCCATACTTACAGGCTCAAAGTTGTTCTTGAAGGTACGCCTGATGAAGAAGGAATGATTATGGATTTCCTTGAGCTTTCAAAGATTGTAAAAGAACATGTGATTTCAATACTGGATCATTCATATATTAACGATATAATTTCACAGCCCAGCGCAGAAAATATAGCGTTATGGATTTGGGATAAGCTTGAAAATCTTGTTAAGCGTGAAAATTGCAGTCTATATGAAATTCATGTCTGGGAAACTGCAACAAGCTGCGTAACATTGAGGAAGAGTTAGCAAATAATGAAAGACGTACAAAGAGAAAGAGATTTACGAAATATTCAAATTGATCGTGTAGGAGTCAGAGGAGTTAGCTATCCTGTTGTTTTGATGGACAGAGATAACAAAACTCAAAACACCATCGCTGAAATTTCAATGAGCGTTATGCTGCCTCGTGAATATAGAGGAACTCACATGAGCAGATTTATTGAAACTCTCGAAGAATATCACGGAAGATTATCGCCTCATGAACTCGAAGAATTTACAAGAAGGCTTTGTGAAAAATTAAATGCCTCCGAAAGTTCATTGAGCTTTGAATTTCCTTATTACTTCCGAAAAAAAGCCCCTGTGTCAAAAATCGAGAGCTATTCAAAATGTGATGTTATCCTTGAAGCAATTTATGAGGAAGATAAACATTTCGACATGACAACATGCTTAAATCTCAACGTTCAAACTTTATGCCCGTGTTCAAAGGAAATTGCAAAATACGGAGCGCATAATCAAAGAGCTTTAGTTTCGTTAAAAATTCGTTCAAAAGGTCTTGTATGGTTTGAGGATTTAATAACAATGATTGAAAATTCAGCGTCTGCTCCGTTGTTCACTCTGTTAAAACGTGAGGACGAAAAATTTATAACCGAAATGTCTTACGAAAGACCCCGTTTCGTTGAAGATGTTATAAGGGAACTTGCAGCAGCTCTTGACAATGACGAAAGAATTTTATGGTATAACGCAAGAGTTACAAGTTATGAAAGCATTCATAATCATGATGCCTTTGCCGAAATTGAACGTGATAAAAGAGTTTGAATTTTATGAGCCGAAAACGTAAAGGACTTTTTCAGAGAATAATATATTATATTTTTCTCATGTTTATATTTTCAATCGGTTATAAAGTTTATGGAGCATGGTATGAAAATTACAGGCTCTCAAATCCTTTGTTAATTGATGCCGTAAGCACAAATTATAATGAGGAACAACCTCTTAACGGCATTTTATTATGGGACGAACAATTAATTTATTCTCCTCAAGACGGATTTTTAACATATCCTTCACCGCGACCTCATTTTGTAGCGAAGGGCGAAATTTTGGCGGCTATTGACGGTTATGCAATTCGTGCGCCTTATCCCGCATATTTTTTTCCCGGTCTTGACGGTCAGGAAGGCAATTGGGTTTACGCAAAATTATGGCCTGATTTTTCGCCGTTTCCTGAAATCGAAGAAGCAAAATTAATTGAAAACGGAACAGAATTAAGACGCGGTGAACCTATCGGGAAATTAATTCCCCAACCTCAAATTTTAAGATGTATTGCATATCTCGACACAACACCTTCACTTGAACAAGCCTTGAAAAGTTCCAACGCCTCTGTAAGAATCAGAACCGAATATGAAGGCAAAGAACGTAAAGCTGAAGTTGTTGCGGTTAAAAATTCAGCACAGAAAGTAAAAGTTTATTTGCGGCTTCCTTTTTTTCCTCCGAATATTTTGCGCTCAAGATTTTTCACTGCAAGCGTTATTACAGACGTTCAAAAAGGCGTAATGGTTCCTGACACTGCAGTTATCACACTTAAAGGCAAGAACATGGTTTTCATTGTTGAAGGCAACACACCGATTTTACGTGAAGTCGAAGGTTTTCCTGCTGATGATGAAAATTTTTTCATCGAAAAAGGAGTTCAACCCGGAAACAAATTAATCTTAGACGCGGATAAAATTAACACTAATTAGTCTTCTGACATCATTAACGCAAAAACTTTCGCATTGTTTACAAGATATTCTATTTCGGTAAATTCATCGGGCTGATGTGCAATTAAGAAATATTTACGAATATTTTTTACACGTGTATAATATTTTTACCTTGAGGTCAGAAGGTGAATGAAATGAAAAAAAGTTATTCCTCAAGGGAAATTATTAAAATTCTCGAACAAAACGGATGGTATCTAGTGAAAACTGAAGGCGATCATTGGCATTTCAAGCATAATCAAATTAAAGGCAAAGTTACCGTTACCCATCCGATTAAAGACGTAAAAAAACAAGTCCTAAAAGGCATTGAACTGCAATCGGGGCTAAAATTTTAAGCACAAACAAATAAATTGTAAGGAGGCTTTTATGTTGCAAGATTTTTATGTATACCCTGCGATTTTTGGATATGAAGACGAGAATAAACAAGTCGGTGTATATTTCCCTGATATTCCCGGCTGTACAGCTCAAGGTACAGGATACGCTGATGCAGTAGAGCAAGCACAAGGAGCTTTATCGCTTCACCTGTGGTCTATGGAAGAAGACGGCGATTATATTCCCGCTCCATCACGTGTACAAGATATAAAACCTGACACGGATGAATTTGTTACTATAGTAAAAGTTTTTATGCCGGCCTACCGTAAAGAAATGGATTCACGGGCTGAAAACAAAACTATTACGCTTCCTCACTGGTTAAATCAAGCTGCCAAAAGAGCTAAAATCAACTTCTCGCAGCTCTTGCAAGAAGCTATTATGAAAAAACTCGGGATCAGTAATGAGATAAGCATACGTTAATAACCATAATTTTTATGATAATGACATAAAAACGGCTTTTTTTGTACCTTAATATCCCCTCTGTATAACTAGTTCAAAGTTTTGAGAGGGGGGTATAAGAGGCACTGTCAAAACCCTGACATCATTAACGCAAAAACTTTCGCATTGTTTACAAGATATTCTATTTCGGTAAATTCATCGGGCTGATGTGCAACTCCTCCGCACTCTTGGCTCCAAACTACCGCAGGAATATTTTTACGCCTGAAAAATGCCGCAAATGTTCCTCCTCCGATTCCTCCTGTTTTAGGTTCGATGTGAAGGACTTCACGGACACTTTTAATTAAAATTTTTGTAACCTCGTTATCAGGTCTTGTTATAGGTGCTGCGTCGGCTCTGCTCACAACTAACTCAATTTTTGCTCCTGTCCTTTGTTCAACGTCTTTGCAAATTTTATCGACAACATCGAATGCATTATCCAATGAAACTTCAGGCAAAACTCTGCAATCAAAATCAAATCTTTCACGGCCGGGAACAGTATTAATATTCGGGACATTAGCAAATCTTCGAGTAGGTTCAAAAGTTGAGAAAGGAGGATCAAAAAGTTCGTTAGTCTCTGTAAATTCTTTGTGCAAAGCTTCATCAACTTCATAAGCTAACATGTTCGCAACTCTGCAAGCATTTATTCCCTTATGAGGTAAAGCAGCGTGAACTTGTTTTCCTGTTACGGTGAATGATAATTTCCAGTCGGCTTTCTCGGCTATCTCAATAAAATCTCCGGCATCATTTCCGCTGTCAGGTACGATGACTAAATCATCGGCTTTGAAAATATCTCTCTCGATTAATTGTTCAAGCCCGTAATGACTTCCCATTTCCTCATCGGCGACAAATGCAAGCAAAACAGTATATTCAGGTTCAATGCCAGCATTTAATAACGCCTTCAAAGCAAACAACGATGACACTAAACACGTTCCGTTATCACTGACACCTCTTCCGTATAACCTTGAACCTCTGATTTCGGGATTAAAAGGATCAACAGTCCATAAACTTCTGTCGCCTTCAGGGACAACATCAATATGAGTTAAAATGCAAATTCTTTGAGATTTTTTTCCTTGATATTCAAAAAATAATGAGGGGCGTTTTTTCGTCGGAGATTTTTCATCGTCAACGTATTCAAATTTTAATGATGATTTTTCATTGAGCAAATTTAATTCGTTGATAATTTTTTCAAGCTCATGAATTTTTTCATCTTCACCAGTTCCGCCGTTATGAGGGGAAATTGCCGGTATTTTACATAAACGTGTCAAAGTTTCAACCATAATATTCTGAAGTTTTTCAGCTTCAGTCAAAATTTTTTCGTGCATTTTATTTACAGCCTTTCTGAAATTCGTTTTGTTTTACGAAAGTTTTATTGCGTTCAAAAATTCCGAGTTAGTTTCGGTTTGTTTCAATTTGTCGAGAATTAAATTCAAAGCTCCTGCTTCATCAACACCGGCAATTCGTTTTCGTAAGGCCCATAATCTTGTTAATTCTTCATCGGGCATTAATAATTCTTCACGTCTTGTTCCTGATTTCGTAATGTCAATCGCAGGGAAAACTCTTTGATCCGCAAGTTTCCTTGATAAATGAAGCTCCATATTTCCCGTGCCTTTGAACTCCTCGTAAATTACATCGTCCATTCTGCTTCCGGTATCAGTTAAAGCAGTTCCAATTATTGTTAAACTTCCTCCCTCTTCAAAATTCCTTGCAGCTCCGAAAAATCTTTTCGGGAAATACAATCCTGAAGGATCAAGTCCTCCCGATAATGTCCTTCCTGAAGGCGGAACTGTAATGTTTGAAGCTCTCGCAAGCCTTGTTATTGAGTCAAGCAAAATTACGACATCTCTTTTTGCTTCAACAAGTCTTTTTGCTTTTTCAAGGGCTAAATTAGCAACACGTATATGTTCATCGGCAGGTCTGTCGAACGTCGAAGCTATAACTTCACCGTCAATAGTTCTCGCAATGTCCGTAACTTCTTCAGGGCGTTCGTCGATTAACAAAGCCATGATTATAACATCAGGATTATTTGCTGATATTGCACAAGCAATACGCTTTAACAAAGTTGTCTTTCCTGCTTTAGGTGGTGAAACTATTAAAGCTCTTTGTCCAAATCCTATAGGAGCAAACATATTCACAAGCCTTGTCGCTAAATCTTTAGCATCAAATTCGAGATTCAATCTTTTATTAGGGAAGATCGGTGTGAGCTGAGCAAAAACAGGCCGTCTTCGAGAATGTTCAGGGTCTGAAAAATTAACCGTCTCAACTCTCAATAAAGCCTCATAATGTTCTTGATCTCTCGGAGGTCTTATCAATCCCCAAATTACATCTCCGTTACGAAGTCCGAAGCGTCTAATTTGTGATGATGATAAATAAACGTCGTTATCTGTCGGCAACATTCCTTTCGGCCTTAAAAATCCGAAATTCTCCGGCAAAATTTCTAACGTTCCTCCGCCAAACCTGTAATTCATGCTTTCGGCTTGAGCTTTCAGGAGAGCAATTATTAAATCGTCCTTACGAACTGATAAAGGAGTATTCACTCCAAATTCTTTTGCGAGTTTCCTTAAATCAGCAAGAGTTCTGACGGATAACATCGCATAAGTATATTTTGGTTTTGGGTGTTGAACGGTCTCACGTTTTTTGCCTTTAGTGCCTGAAGTTTTTTTGCTGCTTGGTTCGTCTAACTCCTCTGAATCCGAATCCGAATCTAAATCTTCATCATCTTCAATAATGCTTGTATCGTTATCTTCGTAATCGTCGTCCTCATATTCTGATTCTGATGTGTCATCATAATCAGGATTGTTGATAAAATCTTCTTCCAATTCTGGTTCTGTTTCTTTTGATTTTGTTTTTACTGGCATTCAAAAATTCCTTTGCTTAAAATTTTGATTTGATGAGAAAAAATAAAAGGGAGCTTAACGAAACACTCCCATAATTTACAACAATTAATTCATTTTGTTCATTAAGCTCAACATTTCAGGGCTTAATGATTTATGTTCGCTCCAAGCTCTTTCAAGAGGACTTAAAACGAGTTTATGGTTAATATTTCCTACCATCATTCCGCTCTTACCTATCATGAGATTTTCAGTTGCGAATGCACCCATTCTTGTTGCTAAAACTACGTCAAACGAAGTCGGGTGTCCTCCTCTTTGAATATATCCCAAAACAGTAACTCTTGCATCATATCCGCCGCTGTCCTGTAACTGTTCTCTCATTTCGGCAGCAGTCATAACTCCTTCAGCCAAAATTATAAGAGTGTGGCTTCTGTGTTCGGCGTATGAACTTTTAAGGCGTTTCGTTAAATCTCCGATGCTTAACGGAAGTTCAGGAACGATTACATATTCGGCACCTGTAGCAACTGCAACTTCAAGAGCCAAAAATCCCGCATTGCGTCCCATAACTTCAACGATGAATAATCTTTCATGGCTTGAAGCAGTATCACGAAGTTTCATAATAGCTTCGAGAGCAGTATTGACTGCCGTATCGAAACCGATTGTCTCGTCAGTTCCTGTTATATCATTGTCAATAGTTCCGGGTATTCCCATTGTAGGAAATCCTAAATCATGAAGAGCTTTTGCACCATGAAAAGAACCGTCGCCGCCGATTACAACAAGACCGTCAATTCCGGCTTTTTTCATTTGAGCAAGAGCTTCTTCACGGCCTTCAGGAGTTTTGAAGCGTTCACTTCGTGCTGTCCTTAAAATCGTTCCGCCGTGATGAATTATTCCACCGACTGCGGCACGATCAAGCGTGATGAAATCTCCCTCAATGAGACCCTCGTAACCTCTTTTAACTCCGATACATTCTGCATCATTGAACATACAAGTGCGTGCAACGGCTCTTACAGCAGCATTCATTCCGGGAGAATCTCCTCCGCTTGTAAGTACAGCGATGCGTTTCATTTTACCCATAATAACAATACTTCCTTTCAATATTTTTTATTGAGCCTGTAATTCATCAATTCGTGAATTTACATCATTATATTCTTTATTGAGAGCGTCGAGTTGTTCTTGTAATGCTTTTCTCTGCTCGTCAATTTTGTTTGACCTCTTTATGAGCCTGTCAGCTTCAAGCCTGTTGGAGGCTTTACCCTTACTGATTGAGCCTCTGTCCTTTGCTAAGTCCCACACCCAAAGAATATCATTTCTTGAAGATGTAGCATGGCTTATGGAACTGTCGAACCATATACGAAGGTCTTTTGCTCCTTCTAAAATTGGTTTGCCTGTGTCAGGATCATAGCGCGGGAAAAAAACCATTCCGTCTTTTGGGCCGATAGTCTTGAAATTGAAACGTTTGTCATAATCAATCGGCTTGTATTTTTTCTTCCCGACCATTAACGTTACACGTTTATCAAATGGAGCAGGATAAATCGGCATACCTCTGACATACATGTCGATATGAATCGGAATTGATTCGGCGAGGTTCAAATTTTTCAGGAGAGTATATTTGAAGTTTTCCATTTCGTCATTAGTCCACAAATTTTTCTCTGCTTCGGACTGAATGAGCGCCTCAACATATTCGTTTGAATAATATGTTGCCTTCAGGTAAAGACTTTGGTCGTCGTCCTGATAAGTATTTTCGTGAGACCAGGCACGTAAAGCCGGGTCTTCTTTTTCCTTTGTTGCCGCTGAAACTGAAGAGGCTGTGAAGGAAAACAGAATTAATAAAGCCATAAACGCTGAAATTTTTTTGTTGAACATTTCAGATTATCCCTTTCAAAAAAATTTACATGAATAAAAATATACATGATAAGATTAAGTGAACTACCGCCACTTTAGAAGTGGCAGCTTCCTAATTCAACGAGGTCTGCGCTCCAACTTTTAAGGCTGAAGTCGTCTTACGTCCTCTCCAAAGGCGTTTAAGACCCGAAGTCTAGGTTTCCTACATCCCATAGGTACCGAATTTAATTTTCAAATTACATTGTCGAAATCTCAACTGAGTATTCCATTTATTCAATTTCGCAAATTATATCATACTCACTTCTGTTGCGCAATTCATCTCCCACTTTAGAAATGGGAGTCTTCTTGCGAGTTTTGATAAAAATCAACGAACTAAAAATTCCTGATTATTATAGTTACTCAAAACATATAAAAATATCAATGTTTCAAATTTTAACGGTAAAAACCGCTGGCGTACTACACACCTCTATCAAGTCCGCAATTTCTTGCATTCCTGACTACTTCTTGTTACATCTGCACCTTTTCTGTTGGTTCGTCATAGCTCATCTAGTCCAGAGGCCATCCCAGTCTCTAAATGCTACGCTGCGATCAGAGGAAAGTGCTTCCCCAAATTGACTCATCGAAAATCGATGTCTCCTTCTCCCGAATTATTTTTATATTATCATACGATATATTAGTATAAAACAAGTAAAAGAATTTATTCTTCTTGTACATATTCGATATGCAAATTCAAATTTTTAAGCCAAGAAATATATTCGAGAAACAAATTTATCCCTAACGCCGTTGCCTGCATAGTATCACTCCCTGATATTTTTTAAGAGTATAACAAAAAAATAAAATTTACCCGTAAAATTATGTTTGCATTATGAAAAATTCACGAATAAAATAAATCATCAATCAATTAATCACATAAAAATTTATTCACCAAAAAATTTAATTGAACAGGAGCGTTAGATTATTATGCAGATCGATATTAACAGCAGACTTATCGCACTCATCGGAACGCCTTTAAGCCAATCCTTTGCAGCTCGTATGCAAAATGCGGCTTATCAGGCAGCAGGTTTCAACATGGTTTATTGCTATTGTGAAGCCGACAGTACACACCTCAAGGAAATTATTGACGGTATTCGTTACATGCCTACATTCTTGGGCTGCGCAGTTACGAAACCCAATAAAGAAGCTGTCATGCAGTACCTTGATGACCATGATCCTCTCTGCAAAAAAATCGGTTCGTCAAATACTGTCGTTAAAACCGACAGCGGAAGACTTGTAGGTTATAACACAGACGGTTACGGAGCATTAAGAGACATCAAAGAACACAAAATTCCCATCAAAGATCACGTAATGTTCTCATTCGGTGCAGGCGGAACAGGCCGTTCAGTTTGTCTTGAGCTTGCTGAAGAAGGAGCAAAGAAAATTTATATTTCTTCACGTTCAGAGAAATGCGAAACATTGAGCGAGGAAATCAACAAATTTTATCCGGGCGTTTGCGTTCCTGTAAGAGCTGCTGATGAAGCAGGAATTAAAAATGCTCTCGATGAAACTGATGTAATTCTTAACCTTTCAGGACTTGGAATGAGAGGCAAAGAGGAATATACATGCGTTGATAAAAAATTCCTTAAACCTTCACACGTTTGTTTCGACGCAACATATAACCCTGCTGAAACACGTTTCCTGAAGGAAGCTAAAGAAGTCGGCTGCACTACTATTAACGGCTTAGGAATGTCGCTTTATCAGGGTCTTCGTCAGATCCAGTTATGGACGGGCGGAAAAGCTGTTCCGCTTGATGTAATGCGTGAAACACTCATGACTATTCTTGCGGAAAAAGAAGGAAAGTAAATTCAGGAATTATTCCCCTCTGTTAATTAATTTAATGCAGAGGGGTTAATCAAAATAGTTTGAAGGGAGTAAAAATTTTTATGGCACGTAAATTTTCGTTAGCTTATCTCACAATCCCGGGAACTAATCCTATGGATCAGATTAAAATTGCTAAAGAAGCAGGTTATGATTTCGTCAGCCTTCGTACAATTCCTATGCACTTGCCGGGCGAACCGTCGTTCCTTCCTCAGGACGATCCGAAACTTTTCGCCGATATTAAAGCTGCATTGAAAGAATACGATATGCCTTTAATGGATATTGAGCTTGCAAGAATCCGAAAAGACTTAGACATTAACGAATATAAACCTGCATTTGAAGCTGCTGCGAAACTCGGAGCTACTGATGTTCTCGGAAGCGTTTGGACAAGAGACAGAGCTTGGTACACTGAGACAGCAGGAAAAGTTGCTGATATGGCAAAAGAATTCGGCTTAAAATTCAACATCGAGTTTCTTCCGTGGGCAGGCGTAAGAAATTTACAGGAAGATATAACGCTTGTTGATGATTTAGGACGTGATAACGTTTTCGTAATGGTTGATACTCTTCATGCAGGCAGAGCAGGAGTAACAGGTGCAGAGCTTGCCAGAACTCCGAGAAAATATTTCAACTTCATTCATCTTTGCGACGGCCCCGCTCCTGAAGGTGCAGAGTGCAACGACACAGTGCTTGATAACATCAAAGACGATCTCATGTTATACACAGCTCGTGAAGCAAGATATTATCCCGGTGAAGGCGATTGCAAAATTGCTGATATGGTTAAAGCAATGCCCGAAATTCCGTTATCAATAGAACTTCCTAATCTCAAAGAAATTCAGGCTC